>JALRGP010000031.1 GCA_023259685.1 Alphaproteobacteria bacterium
TTTTCCATCTTTTAAACAAATTTGATTTAAAAACTTTGTTTATATTAGCAATAATCCTGTTTTGCAGGAAGTCTAATAGTTACTTCTTGTTCAGTAATCCTTTTTCTTTATCGACCATACGCATCTTTGATGTCCCAACTTCATCTTAGTTTTAAAACATTAACAGATTATTTTAAATTTTTTATATATTTGACAGTAACTTTGGTGGTTACTAAAAAATTATAAAAAGTTTTACCTAACAATAATATACCTTCATGAAAATTATGCAGATTTAAAAAAGATTAGAAACTTTTTCGTATTCTCTTTCATATTCTGGTTCTTCGGTTAAGTAGTCTTCTACACCTTGAGCACTTTCGATAGCAGATTCATTTTCTCTTTGGATACGCTCGTAAATTTCACTTCTTAAGACTTTGGCGTGTTCAGGATAAACAAATCCTAATTTGGCCACGCGCCCAGAAATACTCACAACGGTCAACTCAATTTCATCATTGATGATGATCCGTTCTCCCACTTTTCTTGTCAGATAGAGCATTTAAAAAATTAACTATTCATTAACTAATTAGTTGTAGCATATATATACTTAGGATGTACAGTCGTTTCATTATGTTCCATCAAACATTATTATCCCTTGGGGAAAAAAAGCTAGATTTTTTAAATAAAAGAGCACAAATTTTAACGGAAAATATTGCCAATAGCGATATTAGAGGCATGTACCGCAAAGATTTAAAAAGTTTTAAAGATATATTAGGGCATAGTCCCAAAGATCATCTGCATTTTAAAAAAAATGATGTGGTCGCATTGAAAGAGGATATACATAAATCCAAGGAAACCATGAATATGGCTTTGGTCACACAAGAGCATGACGCCATTTTAAGCATGATGAAGCAATATTATAAAATGGGGCAACTTGTTGCCGGCTTCCAGGCATAAAGGGGCTTTATATGTTATTTTCAACGTCACCCGTCCATTCAAATTTGACGCGAGCATTGTTTAGTTCAACCTCAGCGATTGATGCTCACACTAAGCGCGTTCATGTGATTTCTCAGAACTTGGCGAACGCCCATACACGTCCTCATCACAAAGATGATTTACCTTATTGCCGCCAAGTGGTGAGCTTTAAAAGTGCGTATGACAAATATTTAAAAACTAATCTTGTTCAAGTGCACCGCGTATCAAAAGACAAAACTCCTTTTCAAAAAATTTATGATCCTCATGATCCTGCTGCCAATGATCAAGGGATTGTTTTGGAAGCAAATGTTAACCCCTTATTGGAAATGACCGATCTGATGGAGTCACAATTTTCCCATGATGCCAATATCAAAGCCTTTGAACGTGTGTTGAGTATGCTACAGAACACGTTGAACCTTTTAAAACCATCGTAACATTAGGAGTTTTTATGCGTATTTATTCACCTCTGTCGGTTTGTGGCACCACTTCATCTCAAAATGAAAAAAATATATCCAGATCTTGTGAGATTTTTAAAAATATTTTAAAAGAAGGAAAAACATTGGAAAAAGATGTGTCCGAAATGATGATGGAACATGGAAATATTGAAAAAATTGCGCCTCTGATGGCTCAACATGCTATTCATTTTGAGTACCATACAAAATTATTATCAACAGCTTTGTCATCTTACAAAGCTTTGACTAATATACAAATGTAATTCTATTGAATGGTCCACATTTTGTCTGTATCATCGATGAAATTTTACAGGGTGTTCAGGAGAAAGCTTTGAGTTAACAAAGTAACAATATGGTGTGCGTGAGAATTTTCCTATTTGAGAAAATTTTAATGAGACACCCCTGAACTATAGACAGATTGGAGTTCACTCTATTTAATATTCTGCTAAAATTATACAAATACGTGATGAATATTAATGAATGAGAGCTTCTGATATCAAAGCAGTAACGATTACCGATGAAATGAAAAAATCCTACCTCGATTACGCCATGAGCGTCATCGTATCTAGGGCACTTCCTGATGTCAGAGATGGCCTTAAACCCGTCCACCGCCGTATCTTATATGCGATGAATGAGTTGGGGAATGTTCATAGTAAACCTCATAAAAAATCTATGAATGCTGTGGGTTATACTATGCAAAAATTTCACCCGCATGGCGATGCAGCTATTTATGATGCTATGGTGCGTTTAGCTCAAGATTTTAGTTTACGCGATACATTAATTGATGGACAAGGAAACTTTGGATCAATGGACGGAGATCCGGCGGCGGCCCCCCGTTATACCGAATCACGTTTATCAAAATTAGCCTCCTACATGTTAATGGACATCGAGGAACAAACTGTTGATTTTCAAGGAAACTATGATGACACAACCTTAGAGCCTAAGGTTTTACCAGCACGATTTCCCAATTTATTAGTCAATGGCAGCAGCGGTATTGCCGTTGGTATGGCCACAAACATTCCAACCCATAATTTAGGAGAAGTCTTGGACGGCGCTATGGCTTTGGTAGATAATCCTGAGATGACCATTGACGAATTGATGGCTATCATTCCAGGTCCCGATTTTCCAACAGGTGGAATTATTTTAGGGCGAAAAGGTATTCGTGATGGATTTCATACGGGACGAGGAACCGTCACCATGCGCGCAAAAACACGCATTGAAAAAAATAAAGACCGTGATGTCATTATTGTTGAAGAAATACCTTTTCAGGTTAACAAATCCAAATTGGTAGAGCGCATTGCGGAATTGGTGAAAGAAAAAATTGTTGAAGGGATTTCGGATCTACGGGATGAATCAAACCGCCACGGTGTTCGTGTTGTCATTGAACTGAAAAAAGACATTCAAGGTGATGTTGTTTTAAATCAGTTATATAAATTTTCTCCCCTTCAAACAAATTTCAGTTTTAATATGATGGGACTTGTTCATGGACGTCCGGAATTGTTAAACATTAAAGCAATGCTGTCTCATTTTATTGATTTCAGAGAAGAAGTTATTACAAGGCGCACCCGTTTCCAATTGAATCAATTGCGCGCCAAAGCCCACGTATTGGTTGGATTTGCCCTGTGTGTTGCCAATATGGATGAAGTCATTGTATTAATTAGATCGTCAAAAGATCGCCAAAGCGCCAAAGAAGGATTGCTTTCTCGTTCATGGAACAGTGAAAATATTTCACCCCTTATCCGTTTAGTTAGCCCTAATTTAGATCAATTTGACTCTTACCAATTGGATGAAGATCAGGCCAATGCTATTTTGGATTTAAGATTGCACCGATTAACGGCCATGGAACAACATAAAATCAAAGATGATTTAGAGGATATTATTATTGAAATCAAAGATCGTTTGGATATTTTGGCCAATCGCCCCCGTATTTTAACCATTTTGAAAAATGAGTTGTTAGAGGTTAAAACGTCCTTTGCAACACCGCGAAAAACAATCATCGAAGACAGTGATTCGAATGTTGATATTGAAGATCTCATCCCCCAAGAAGATATGGTCGTAACTGTCAGTGTTGAGGGTTATATTAAACGGGTGCCGCTGTCTACTTATCGTGCGCAAAAACGCGGTGGGAAGGGGCGTTCTGGTATGAGTATGAAAAATGAAGACGTCATTCAAAATATTTTTGTGGCTAACACTCATTGTCCTATTTTGTTTTTCAGTTCCCTTGGACGTGTGTATTCATTAAAAGTTTATAAACTTCCTATTGGTACCCCCCAATCAAAAGGGCGAGCCATGGTGAATTTATTGCCTCTCAGTAACGGTGAAACTATTACAACGGTGTTGGTGTTACCAAAAGAATTAGATACTCAAGATAAAGAACCATTTTTGATTTTTGCAACCAGCCTTGGTAATGTTCGTCGTAATAGGCTCAGCAATTTCGCAAGCATTCAAAGTAACGGTAAAAAAGCCATGGTTTTTGATGACAATGAATTTTTGGTGACGGTTCGTTTAGCTTTTGAAGATGATGATATAATGTTCTTTACAAAAAATGGATTATGCAATCGTTTTGCGGTTGAACATGTTCGTATTTTTGCGGGCCGTGATTCTAATGGCGTTCGCGGTATTCGTTTGCAACCGGATGACAAGGTGATTGATATGACCATTTTAAAACATCAAGATATCTCCATGGATGAAAAACGTTCCTATATTAAAATGTCTAGACAAGTCGGAGAAACAGATGAAAGTGAGACATCTGATGACGTGCCATTGCTCACCAAAGAACGTTTTGATGAGATTGCGGCCTTTGAAGAATTTATTTTAACAATTACCGAAAATGGATTTGGAAAGCGGAGCTCTAGCTATTTATACCGCGCCACTAACCGTGGAACCCAAGGGTATGACAGTATCAAAGTAGACGACAGAAATGGCTATGTCGTTGGATCATTTCCAGTTTTAGACAACGATCAAATTGTTTTAATCACTGATCAAGGGCAACTCATTCGTTGTCCGGTGAAGGATATTCGTATTGCTGGACGTACGACAAAAGGTGTGACAATTTTTAGAACCAAAGGTGATGAAAAAATTGTTTCGGTCAGTCGTATCGCCCATGATCCATCAGAAGATGATATTATGGAAGATGTAGAGACGATAGATGTAGATAATGGAGATCTGACCGTATGAAAAAAGCACAACGTATTTTACTGAAAATTTCAGGAGAAGCTCTTAAAAAAAATGATCATCCTTTGGCAACGGAGCTATTGGATTTGTTGGTGGAGCATACCCGTTATTGTCAAAGAGAATCTATTCAATTGGCGATTGTGATTGGAGGAGGGAATTTTTGGAGAGGGGCCCAAAATGCCATGATTGACCGCAGCACCAGTGATTCGGTTGGGATGCTTGCAACTGTCATGAATGGCCTTGTGATCACGCGTTATTTGGAATCTCATGGTATTGAGGCCTCCGTATGGGGGGCATTTGAAATCGTTAGTCTTGTTCCGGCATTTTCAAAGGTTGATGTGCTGAAGGATTTAGCTCAAGGAAAAGTAACAGTACTGGTCGGAGGAACAGGATCACCTTATTTTACAACCGATAGTTGCGCGGTGCTAAGAGCATTGGAATTAGAATGTGATTTGGTTTTAAAAGCTACAAAAGTCAAAGGTATTTACGATCAAGATCCAACGAAACATCCTGAGGCTCGCTTATTAAAACGCCTTAGCTTCAAAGAGGCCGAACATCAAAAATTAGGTGTCATGGATCAAACGGCCTTTACGCTGGCATCCGAACACCGTATGCCAATGGCAGTATTTTCTTTTTATCAGCCAGATATTTGGCCGTCCATCTTAAATCAAACGGATGGAGATTACAGCTTGGTATCATGAAACCAGGATCTTATGTATTTCTTAGTCATGATAAGGATGAGATTGTTCATTATATCTGTCGGGAATTAGGGTGGAACGTTCAAAAAATATCTCAAGGTATTTTTGCGAATTTTCTTTTGATTGACCATGAAGATGAGGCGCTTAACCTTGAACATGTGGATCCACTGTTTGATTTTGTCTTGTCAACAGCAACCCTTCCAACATTAAAAGTTGCTCTTATTATGGGAGCGCATAGATTAAATCGTTTTGCCCAAAATCGTTTATTAAAGATTTTAGAGGAACCTCCTTTGAATACGGCCATTATTTTGGCCACGCCTCACCCGGACCGGTTGTTGGACACCATCAGATCAAGGGTTTTTGTGAAACGATTTCCTTTAAAAAAAAGCCTTCCTGTTTTTGATGCAAACGACATTAAAAATCATTTGCGCATGTGTTTGAAAAATGGTGCCAAATTATTTGACGATGGCTCCCGCTCCACGGACGTCATGCGCACAACACTGTCTGTGATGTTTGATATTTTAAAAAAAGACCCCAGCGAAAAAATGTTACATTTATACCACCAAGGTCATGATTTTTTTATTCAATCAGAGGGATCTCACCTGGATCCCAAGACTATGCAATTAACGTTTTTTCATATTTTGCACCGCACGTGGGGAGGCAATGCTCCTAAATAACAAAATTTTCCTAAACATCTTATTTAAAATGGCTTTGTGGAAAATTTTCTCTTAATAATTTCTCAACGTTTTGTGACATTTTGGGTGTTTTTATGATTTTTTCATGTCAATATTATTTAGACTACTACAATTTGAAATATCTATCTGTGACATTACGGAACCATTTGTTAAAATAGTCTGCAAGTTTTGACAGTTTTTAAGATTGATTGAATCAAAAATTGAATTTGATATCATTAATCCCAACAAAGTGCTCTGGTTGCTAAGGTCTAAATGAATTTTATGTCCGTAAAGTTTTATATTTTCAAATAGTGGTATGTACAAAAATTTATTGACATTATTAACTCTGAGGCAAATCTGGGGTGCGCTAAAGGGCTGTGGTTTTATGGCTGATTTAATAACATCAGAAATATTATTAATCTAACTTGCATTAATGTTTAAAATGATTATATTTTTAATTGATAAAAGTAATGATTCATTTGAATAATCCATCAACACTTCAGCTGAAGGGAACATTAAGTAAAAACCATTAATATTTTTTAGAATTTTGCATCCTCGTAAATCTAATTTTTTAAATTTTTTTTCGATTAGTCAATGTAGTAAACAAAGAAACATCAACAAGTTTTTCACAATTTTTTAAATCTAAGCTTTCTAAAAATGAGTTTTGTATATTGATCAATAATTTTTGTAAATTCACACATCCATTAAATGAAATTTTTCTAAAAAAAGAACTAAAATTTCCTGATACCAAGAAAGATTTTAGATTTTTACAAGAACTTAAATCCAGTTCTCCTTGAATAAGATAAGTTTCCCACTCTTTCCATTCTAATTATTTGACAAATCCATGAGGATCGTTTATTATTATTTTTTTACAACCTCCAGTTAAAGCTTCTTTGATTTTTTTTATCACGGCTTCAGATTGTTCTTCATTCTCATTATTGATAGAGATTTGTATAGTTTGCATATTTAAGGTTTCACTTCTTGAGGGTATGTATTGGATTGAAGGTGTGTCTGAAAATGTCACGGCCTTTTTGGGGATAAGCGTGGATTCCATTCCTTCTGCACTCACCATGATCATCGGCAGTATTAAATGCCAACTAAGTTTTTTTAGGTTCATTATGTAACCTCATTTAAAATATATTTCTCACATTATTATTGAATCACAAAAATTATTAATAAATAGTTAATTTAAATTCCAAAATCAATAAATAAAAAAATTTAACTTTACAGGGCTTCTAAGATTCTTTTAGTGGATCATTTTTTTGAAAAAACATGAGACCTCCAGGAATGGCCCATAATAATTGGATCATCCCAATCATTAATGAAAAACTTAATGCCAATGATGGATCAATGCCATAGCTTTTTAAAAAAAACAAAATAGCCCCTTCACGAACCCCCCATCCCGCGAAGGAGATTGGCACCAAAGAAACCAGTGCAACAAGGGGGAATAGTACCATTAAATCCAACAAAGTCAAAGATATGTGGAATGCTAAATTAAGAACGTAAAAGGATGCACACATCACAACTGCACCAACAATCACAATAACGATATTTTTAATGGATAATCTTTTTTTTAATAAATCGGATAAATGATTAATATTGGAAAAAAAAGGAATATACTTTTTAAAAATAATGACCATGATAACCCCCATCACCGAGGTAAATGCCCCCCATACGTACATGCGCAATGGAATAGGAATTGTATGAGATAATCCAAAACCAATCATCATGGTTGCCATAAATCCTACAACTCCCATCAGGCGGTCTACTAAAACATTGTAAAAGGCATGAGGTTGATGATGATGGGTGTGTTTTTTAATTTGAATAATTCTATAAACATCACCGCCAACGCCTCCCGGTAATGCTTGGGATAAGGTTAATCCTTTAAATGTCAAAACAAGAGCATCTTTAAAAGATAAAAATGGACACACGGTAAAAAAACGGTATCCCGCAAGAACGACGCTGATTCCGTATATAACAATTGCCAGCAATGCATAGGTCACATCCATTGTTTGAATGATGGACCATGTTTTTTGGACATCAATGTTGTATACGATTAATCCTAGTATGATAAAAGATATAATAAGTTTTTTCATGATTCACTCGTCTGTACACGTGGGGATTTTTTCATTCGAACCAGTGTCACTTGGTTATTTTGTTTTCTTAAAATTTCGAATAAAACCCCGTCCAAATGAAATACTTGCCCCACCTTTGGAATCATTCTAAATTTATATAATAATAATCCTGCGACTGTGGATGCTTGATCATCAGGTAAATTCAAATCCAATTGACGGTTCACATCACGAATGGTCATGTTACCAAAAATTAAATAACTGCCATCTTCTTGGGGACGAATACCACCGGTTAAAACATCATGTTCATCCATAATGTCTCCCACAATTTCCTCTAAAATATCTTCAAGAGTGACAATGCCCATTAATGTTCCATATTCATCCACCACAATGGCAAAATGTTCGCGTTTTTCACGAAATGCTTGAAGTTGTTCCAACAAATCTCTGTTTTCATGAATAAACCATGGTTGGTGGCAAATAGATACAATATCCAATTGATCATCTTGCAGGGTTTGCTTGGTACGAAGCAATGCTTTGGTATGCAGTATACCAACAATGTTATCTGGATTATCTTTCCAAAGGGGGATCCTGGTAAAAGGTGAGGCTAAGACTTGTTGAATAATCTCCGTATTTGATAAATTGGCATTGACTGTAAATACGTTTTGACGATGAACCATAATTTCATTGACCTGGACAGACCCAAGATCCAAGATGCTTTTAAGCATGGCTTTTTCTTGCACCGTGTCCTGATCGGGGGCACTGTGTAAATCAATGACGCCCCTTAGCTCGTCTTTATCTTGAACAACAGATTTTTCTTGGATTTTAAAACCTAAAATACGCAAGGTAAAGCGTGAAATATGTTGAATGATAACGTTAAACGGATGAAATAACTGAAATAAAAAATTTAATACTTTGGAAATTTTTAACAAAAAAGATGTTGGTTTTTGCAAAATTAACATCTTTGGCATCACTTCGGCATAAATGAGAATGATCGTTCCTATCATAATGGGGGCAAAGGTATCTAAAAATGAGTTGTTAAAATGGGATAAAATTTTTGAACCAGTGGCCACTACAATCGCGCTTAACAAGGTGGCGCATGTTAAAATAACACCAATAACCAGGCCTAATCTATCATGCAATTTTAAGATAATAGCGGCTTTGGGGTCACCAGATTTAGACATTTGATGAAGTTTGGGCTTTGAACTATAAGTCAAAGCCGTTTCTGCTGCTGAAAAAAAACTCATCAGCATTAAAAATATAATAAATAATATACAATCAACTAACATCGTTTTATAAATTTAATATCCTCATAGCGATTTCTTTAATGTACTTTGACGGGGTAAAGATCAAGACGACACACCGGTTTTTGAGATAAAATGATTCTCAATACGCGATTAACGTCTTCAAGGGTCACTTTTTTTAAAAATTTCGCCTCCGCATCAATATCTTCAATCGACCATCCCATAGACACATGGGCAAACAAGTCAACCGCATTCATCACCCCATCTTTGGCGAACACGATGCCAGAAATTAAATCGCGTTTTGATTTATACAATTCATCGGCGTTCACACCTTCTTTTAGCAGATGAGACAGGTAATGATGAATGATAGACTCAACGTTTTTAACATCTCCATTGGTCGGAAGTGATGCGTGGATCGTAAACAAGTAAGGATCTAAGAGATGCCCTTGATACGTGCATTCTACGCTTAAAGCTAATTTTTTTTCTTCCACCAAGGTTTTATATAATTCTTTTGTTTGTGCC
>JALRGP010000032.1 GCA_023259685.1 Alphaproteobacteria bacterium
TAGGCGATTTTTATTAATCGTGGCACCAATGTCCGCCAATTGGGATTCCACTTGATCTAATAAAAAGGATGTAGCCTGGTCTTTTAACAGGGCCAATCGTTCTTGCCTCAAGCGATCATAGGTGATGATAGCACGCAGGTGCGGTGGATATAATCCATACGTTAACCTGTCCAAAAATTTACGGCGCTCTGCCGGTTCACCGTTTAATAACGAATCATGTTCAGGAGTTAACCAAAAAATCTTAAACAATGATGGTACGTCTTCAATACTAAAATTTTCTTTATCTTTTTTGATGATACGTCCTTGGGAGGTCAGCCCCATACCAAAATGATGTTGTGATTCTTGGAGACGAATGAGCCATAGAAATTCACTGGACGATGATTCTACGTGTTTGTTAGACAAGTCCTTTAAAAGAGCATGGCGAAGTCCTCGGCCCGGTGTAAATAAAGAAATTGCCTCTAGTAAAGTGGTTTTTCCTGACCCATTTTCCCCAACAATGGCTGTCATGCCTGAAAAATCATACCACTCTTTTTGATAAAAATTCCTGAAATTTTCTAAATAAAGGGTGTTAATCATGGTATTTAATCAATCATTGTCACATTTTTAAAATCAGACGGAACCGACAATTTTAAAGACTTTAACGTGTTAGTGTTGATAAAAACATGGCCCTGATGATTGGTGACGATGTCAATATGACCTGGTTTTTCTCCATTTTGGATTTTGTCAAATATTTGAACCAAATGCTGTGCCGTTTCTTCTCGGTCGTAACCATAGGCCGCAAGGGCACCATTTTTCACCGATCCACTATCACTTGCAAAAAGGGGTATATGATTTTTATCACATAGATGTGCCAATTTTTTCATATGAAAAGCAATTCTATTATCACAAGGTGCGTAAATGACATCCACTTTTCCTTTTAAAAATTGGAAAGATGATTGAATGTCCTCATCTTTAACGCATGGTGCTGGAATTAATTCGATATCACTATTTTTACATAATTCCATCATTTTTTGCAGCATGACCGTGGAATTTCTTTCTGATGTGGTATAAATGATTCCAATTTTTTTTGTATGAGGTGTCATGGATTTTATTAAATTAATTAAAGGTTTTAAATCAATGCCATCACTAACTCCTGCAATAAAGGCATCGTTTCGAAAGCCTTCAATATTCGAACTGCGACCTTTTTCAAGGGATGTCACAATTTTTTCATCCAAAGGATCGGTAACGGAGGAAAAAATAATGGGAACATCTTTTTTAATTCTATTATTGTAAATGACCCAACGTGCTGCTTGCGTTGAAAACACAACAATACCTTTATAGTTGGATGCACCAATTTTTGATGGGATGCGTAAACTATGAGCATGATCAATATCAAAATCGACAAATTTAACCTTATATTGAGCACACCTTTTTTTAAAAGCATCAATTTCTTGTCTAATAGATTCGTGTTTTAAATAACTGACAATGGCAATTTTGGGTGTTGTATATAAACCGTAAACGTACCATCCAATCATTCCAAAGATTAAAACAGTCAGGATTTTTTTAAGCAGCAACATCATCAAAAAATTTTTGCCATTTTTTACAGATTATCATAGAGAAGCCCACCATTGTGTAAGTTAAGCTAAGCAGATTTACACGATTTCAATTAAACTGATGATATATTGCGTTGTGCAACATTCATGCCGCTACGTTCCTATTCTTTAATAGAAATTTCTATTGTATTAATTATTTTAAGTATTTTAACAGGGCTATCTATAAAAGGATTTGATTTATTGGATCAAGCAAAAAGTAAATCTACAATGGCACAAATTCAAAATTTAACAATTGCCTTGGAACAATATCGACAACAATACGGTTATTTTCCAGGGGATGATCCGCATATAGCCCAGCGTTTTGAAACTGCCATTCCTGGAAATGGGGACCATAGAATTTCTGAAGAGGAATCTACTCACGTTTTTGATCATCTGATTCAATCAGGGTGTTTGTCTTCTAAAGCAATGATTCCAAAAATTGGTGGAATATTTAAAGTAATATCTGTTGACACAATGGGGGTTTGTATTACGTTATGCAATCAAAATAATCAAGGTTTTTTAAATCAAAAACAAATCGATCAAATCACACAAGGCATAGAATCATCCCTCATTAAAATTGATACACACCCTAGCGGAAAAATGATGACAATACCACTAGGTTAAAAAAATAAGGTAACTACCCAGGTTAGTTAATTTTTGCAATCAAAAATTGCTACAAAAACTAAAAAGGGTATAATTAAGAAAAGCGTTTAAGTTTATTTTGCCATGAAAATTGCAAATTCTATCAAGACATTAAAATCGAGAGATAAAAATTGTAAAGTCGTATCAAGACGTGGTCGTCTTTATGTTATTAATAAAAAAAATCCTCGATTTAAAGCTCGTCAAGGATAATATTTTTCATTTTATGAAGGATTTTTTGATTTCTCAAGAAATTAGTGATGACGTGTCTTATTGTCCTTTGACACGTTTTTCACACAATAAAAAAAACACAGATTCTTCGCCTCACGATGCTCTTAAAAATGTATGGGATCTAGCTAGTCTTAAAAAACTCATGCTTTCTCTCAATAATCCCCCTTTACAAAAAACTGCTACACAAATTGTTTTTGGAGAAGGTGTTTTACATCCTTCCGTGATGGTGATTGGTGAAGCTCCCGGACAAGATGAAGACGTTCAAGGACGTCCTTTTGTTGGTCAAAGTGGAAAATTACTAGAAAAAGCTTTAAATACAATTGGCCTTTTTCGTGATAAAAATTGTTACATTTCAAATATTGTTCCTTACCGACCCATGGGAAATCGTACACCCTCGAATGACGAAGTATCTTTTTACCTTCCTTTTTTAAAAAAACACATTGAATGTGTCAAACCAAAATTACTATTATTGGTTGGCAGTGTTAGTTCAAAGGCATTACTTGATACAAATGAGGGAATTACTACGCTACGAGGTAAAATTTTACACTGTATGAACATTCAAACAATTGCAACATATCATCCTGCATTTTTACTAAGATCTCCTGGTCAAAAAGCAAAACTTTGGAAAGATTTATTGACCTTATCATCTTTGATCACTATGGTTAAATAAAATTAAAAATAATGTGGACCAGAGGTTTTCTATTGGGATCAAAATATTACGACGCACCCCTTATTTAAAACGACATTTTTTTATTTTATCCTTATACTGTATGGACTCTGAAATGTTGTAGTTTTTATATGTCTTTTGTCAACCAGTTCGGTTACAATAGGATGAAGCGGGCAGACCATATTCAATCGATGATTCAAGGGAACGATGAGACAACTGTATCTAACCAATTTTTAAAATTACAATGGAAATTTGTATGTGATCAATTGTCTGCTCAATTAGGAGCAGATATTGTGAAAAGTTGGATAGAACCTTTATATGTCAGTCACATCGATAATGACGCAGTTGTAATATTGGTTCCAACCGAATTTATGAAAGAACGTATCGAAGGTCATTATATTGTGTATATCAAAACATTTTGGAGCACCTTAAATCCCCAAATTAAATCAATCATTTTAAAATTAGGTCTTCCACAAGGTGTTGGCGATACTCATACTAAAGAAGACACAATTGATGATAATGACGATTCTTTTGATACAATTTTAGATCCTAAATATACGTTTCATAATTTTGTTGTTGGAAAACCAAATGAATTGGCTTATACGGCAGCATTGCGCGTTGCGGAATCAAATCAAATTCATTTTAATCCTTTATTTTTGTATGGGGGCGTGGGGCTTGGAAAAACCCATTTGATGCATGCAATTGCTTGGAAAATTCGTGAATGTCATCCCCAAAGACGTGTCGTATACGTATCATCTGAAAAATTTATGTATTTATTCATCCGTGCTCTTCGTCACAAAGAAATTATGTCATTTAAAGAACAGTTTAGAACTGTTGATGTTTTGATGATTGATGACATTCAATTTATTGGAGGAAAAGATAATACTCAAGAGGAATTTTTTCACACATTTAATGCCCTTGTTGACCAAAATAAACAAATTATTGTATCCGCCGATAAATCACCATCAAACTTAGAAAACATAGAAGAACGATTAAAATCACGATTAGGCTGGGGTCTTGTGACCGATATTCATCCCACAACCTATGAATTACGTTTGAGTATTTTGGAAGCTAAAGCTGATCAGCTGAATATTATTGTCCCTAAGGAGGTCAAAGAATTTTTAGCAATTAAAATCACATCGAATATTCGTGAGTTAGAGGGCGCTTTGAACCGTATTCATGCCCATACGAAATTTGTTGGACGTTCCATGACATTGGACAGCGCCCAAGATTTATTGAAAGATTTAATCAGATCTCATGATGCGAAATCATCCGTTGAAGATATTCAAAAAAAAGTATGTGAATTTTTTGGTATTAAATTGAGCGATATGTTATCCAGCAAACGATCGCAAAATTTGGCAAAGCCCCGGCACGTAGCCATGTATTTATGCAAGATGGTTACAACTAAGTCACTGCCTGAAATCGGCAAACGATTTTCAGGACGTGATCATACGACGGTTTTACACGCCGTTCGTAAAATAGAAGCCATGCGCAATGAAGATCACGAATTTTCCAAAGATATTGACACACTGCTGAGGTCACTACGTTAAAATCATGCTGAAATTTTTATTTATTATGTATACTCTTGGTTTGTCATGTTTTTCTATACCGCTTAAGGAAGAGGTTTTGCATACGTTAGATCAAATGAATACGTTGGAAGCTCCCTTTGCACAGATCCATTCGAGTCAGCCAAACCAACCTCAGATGGGAACGATCTATTTAAGCCGTTCCTTAAAACGTATTACTATTCAAATGGATCAACAAAAAATTATCGTTGCACAAGATGATGCTTATATCATCGATCGAGATGGTCACGTGGAGGTTCAAGATTTGTCACAAACACCCATCCAATATTTGTTAAAACCCAAGGGGTTTTTTTCTAGAGATATTCACACCATATGCCGTGAGAATAATGGCTATGTTGTGGCGCGCTTGACGCATGCAATTGAAATGAGAGATGTATATATGGAATTTATCTTTGTACGCCATCACGATCAACTGAGATTACAAGGATGGGTGGTCAAGGATTTATCGGGAATAACAACGGTTACTTTTGATCCTAACAATATTAAGATCAACCAACCAATTCATGATAAAATTTTTAAAGATCACTGTATTAAAATTCCGTCATGATTGTCACCGATGCCGCGTTGTCGTATATTGACAACATTTTAAAGAAGCATGCTATTGGATCTTTTTTAAGAGTGTGTGTAGAATCAGGAGGCTGCGCAGGGTTTCAGTACCGTTTTTCTATTGAGTGCGAAAAAAACGATAGTGATGTTTCCATTAGTCCTTGTATTGTCACTGATGCAGAATCATCAAATTTTTTAAATGAGGCAAAGATGGATTATATTTGCAGTCTCATGGAGGAGCGTCTGGTCATTACCCAACCATCTGCCCAAAAAATATGTGGCTGTGGTAATTCTTTTGATATTTAAACAACCAATTTTGGGCTAAATATCAATGCCATTTAAATCAAATGCCTGCTTCATATGATTAATACATTGATCATTTAAAAACATACAATCAAATCGGATGTCCATGTTAAAAAAATGCTCATGGTGTTGTAAAAAATGTTGTAACGTGAGGATGATTTTTTTTATTTTCGCTGGTGATATGGATAATCTGGCATCATCTAAGGATTTTCTAAACCTAACTTCCACGATCACCAAGGTTGTGGGAGGTTCAATCATCAATAAATCAATTTCCCCAAACAAGCATGTATAATTTCGAGCAACAAACTCGTACTGTTTTCTCAGCAAATAATTAAGAGCCTTTTGCTCATAAAAGGCTCCTTTTTCTCTCATGAATTTATGAATAAATGGGATATGTTTGGCATAAATTGGATACTTTTTCTTTTAATGCAGGAATCTTTTTTTCATCTAATGATAAAGATTCAATAATTATATGGGCCACCTGATCAAATTCTTTCTCACCAAAACCACGTGTTGTACATGCCGGGCTGCCAACACGAATACCTGATGTGATGGCTGGAGGTGTAGGATCAAAAGGAATTGAATTTTTATTCACAACAACACCAACACGTTCCAAATAATGGCACAAGTCTTTTCCTGATACATTTAAAGACCGTAAATCCAAGACTAATAAATGGGAGTCCGTTCCTTGTGAAACTAATGGGATACCATTGTTTTTAAATGTATTTTCCATCGCTTTGGCGTTGTTAATAATATGACGGGCATATGTTTTAAAAGAAGGCTGCAAGGCTTCTTGAAAACACACAGCTTTGGCAGCAATGACGTGCATCAAAGGTCCCCCTTGAAGACCAGGAAACACAGCGCTGTCAATTTTTTTCGCGATAGATCCGTCGTTGGATAAAATCATGCCACCCCTGGGGCCTCTCAGTGTTTTATGGGTTGTTGTTGTGATCACATCAGCAAACGGAACGGGACTTGGGTAAACACCGCCGGCGACAAGGCCAGCAAAATGAGCCATATCCACCATCAAAAGGGCACCAACTTCTTGAGCAATATCTTTAAAAATTTTAAAATCAATCGTTCTAGAATAGGAAGATCCACCCGCAATAATCAAACGAGGATGATGTTTTTTGGCTAAATCACGCACCTGATCATAATCAATCAAATGGGTATGGTGATCAACATCATAAGACAACGCATGAAACCATTGACCAGATACGGTGACTTTGGATCCGTGTGTCAGGTGTCCTCCACAATCCAATGACATTCCCATAAAGGTGTCATTGGGTTTCAGTAATGCTAAGAAAACCGCACCGTTGGCCGTTGCTCCGGAGTGCGATTGAACATTGGCGTAGCCGACATTAAAAATATTTTTGGCACGTTCAATCGCCATCGTTTCGATCTCATCGACATATTCGCATCCACCATAATAGCGTTTGCCAGGATACCCTTCGGCATATTTATTCGTTAAAATACTTCCCTGTGCTTGTAATACAGCTTTTGAAACGATATTTTCCGATGCAATCAGCTCGATATGCGATTGTTGACGATCTTCTTCTTTCTTGATGAATTCAAAAACAGAATCATTGAAATTGTTTACAGACATTAATACACACAACTACCATAATGATATTTATTCTAGCAGATTGTCATGAGAGCGAAAAAATTGACTAAGAATTTACGAATTCAGAATAAAGGCTTGCTTCAAAATGTTTTTGATGATGACACTGTGGATGCAGCAAGCCTGTTAAAAATTAAAATCTGTTAATAATCATTACTCTAAAAAAAAATTTCATTTGATTAAATTTTCTCATTAATTTGATTCAATTCACAATGGATTCCTTGGCTTGTAACCCACCTGTTTTTTTGTAAATTTGTCACAAATTTTCATGCATAGGCCCTGGTATACATTCAACATTTCCCTTGATTTTACAATGCCCGGTATAACTTTGAACATCCAAATCAACATGTTGAGCGCCTTCTAAAGACATGGGATCTATGACATTATTTTTGTATTTTATAATACAAAATCCTTTTTTCAAGATATGAAAAACGTTATGTTGATCAAGAAAAGCACATTGTAATGATAGATGTTGAGTTAAATTTTTAATATGGCGCTGATACAATGACGTCACATCGTAGCGAGACAAGATATCTTTTTTGTGTTGATACATTTTAATCGGTGATGGAATAATTGTTTTATCAACGGACTGTTTTAAATATTTCATCATTTGGTTCATGGCCAATTGCAAGCGATGCTCTTTCAATGATAAATCATCGTTTTTTTGTTGTAACCATCGAGACACATCTGGCAATCTCTTTGACAAATGCAAAAAATAATCTCGTTTTGTTTTAACAATATTTGAATAACTTTGATCTAAACGCTTTCCAAGAACGTTAACAGTTGACCTTAACACCTGTCGGTCTGGTGTAATAATTTCAGCTGCTGCTGTTGGTGTCGGAGCTCTTTGATCCGATACAAAATCAATCAATGTCGTGTCGGTTTCATGGCCAACCGCAGATATGGTTGGAATCAAACTGGCAAAGGTTGCACGTGCCACATCTTCTTCGTTAAAAGTCCACAAATCTTCTAAGCTACCACCACCTCTAGCAATGATTAAAACATCTGGTTTTTGATCAATTTCCATTTGATTGAATCCTTCTATGGCTTGGCAAATTTGTTCTTTTGCACCAACCCCTTGAACAAGTACAGGCCACAACATGACATGACAAGGATAACGCGCTTCGATACGGTGTAACATGTCTTGGATAACTGCGCCGGTTGGAGATGTGATAATACCGATTCGTTTGGGGAATTTTGGAAGGGGACGTTTTCGGTCAAACAGCCCTTCTTCTTTTAATTTTTGAATGCGATCTTGTAAGATTTTCAGTAATGCACCTTCGCCCGAAGGTTCGATATGCGTTACAATCATTTGGTATTTAGAACGACCAGGATAAGTTGTTAATTTTCCCGTTGCAATCACCTCCATTCCATCACAAATTTGAACTTTGAATGGGGTTCCTCTCCATGCAACGCCATCCAATACAGATTCTTGGTCTTTTAATGTAAAGTAATGGTGTCCTGATGTATGGCATTTATACGATGATACTTCTCCTTTGACTTTAATATGTTGAAAAGAAGTTTCAACAGTTTTTTTAAGAGATTGAGATAAAGACGACACTGTATAAATATGTTCATCTTTCAAAATTGATAAAGCAAGCACCATCTGTGTGAAAGTTTTAAGAAAACCTTTTCATTATTCTATGTGATTTTTTAAAAATAAAAAAATAATTGTCATCTTTTTCAATTCACCTGGACGATTTGAGGAAAAATTAACCATTTGTTAATAATTTACATTATAAGATAAGATTATAAAAATAGGTTTTAAATGATGAAAAAACTCAAAATTTTATCATTTGGATTGATGGTGTCAGCTGCGGCAATCCCATCATTACAAGCACGTGTTCCAGCCAAAGATTTAATGGGCACTACTGAATTTTTTTCCGATACTTTATGGAGTCCCGTATACGGTCAGGCTTTATTAGACAATGGCTTACTGTCTAATCTTCGGTTATTTGCGGTTCTTTTAAGGGGCAAAACCTGGATCACCTGGATAGCATTGCCCAGGCTTTAAGGGTTCATGTTGATAAGGGTTCTCTGCTCATCTTATAGATTATTCTGAGGAAAACAAGCTTAAACCAGAAAATGGCGGATCAAAAAGCCACTTAAATGAAGAACAAACGACTATTTTAATTCAACATTTGGAAGAAAAAACTTACGTAAAAGTTTCAGATATTTGTGCGTATGTTTTCGAAACATTTAAAGCGGCATATAGCGTGGCAGGCATGACAAAATGGTTACATGCGAATAATTATTCATAAGAAACCAGCGGGGATTCCAGCAAAAGCAGATCCAAAGCAGCAAGAAGCATTCATAAAGTTTTATAAAAATCTCTTAGAAGAGACCCCTTCAGATGACCCTATCGAATTTGGAGATGGCGTTCACCCAGGGTGGCAACAAAGATTGCTTATGGATGGATTCGAACTGGAAAAGACAAACCAATTTCAACAACCGCTTCAAGAACACGCATCAATGTGTTTGGTTCTAT
>JALRGP010000033.1 GCA_023259685.1 Alphaproteobacteria bacterium
CAGGAAGAGCATCATAAAAAAGATGATTTTAAAATTTCAGAGTTTTAAAGCGTTTACCAAACTATCGGCTTTAGCCGGTAGTAGTTGATAATTTTTTCTGATGAATGACCATTTGTAGGTTCATTAAAAATAGTAAAACTGCCCACGGGTTCCATTCATCCACATAAAATATTTTTAAAAGGATAAAGGGGAAAAAATTTTGAGCATTTTTTATGAAAAATGTTGACAAGCTCAACAGAAATGATTCCTGAGATTGCAACAAGAAATGTTGGCCTAGTATTAAAAAATTTAAAGGATTTTTTCTTGTTATAATTGGTATTATAAAGCAGATACTGCTTAAAAGGTATGATGTCTGCTTTGATATAAACGGGCACATAAATAGTGGAAAAATGGTTGTTGCTAAAATTCTGACAATAATATAAGGATGTAATGATAATTTTATTAATAAAAATATGAATAAAGAAGCATAGGTATGCAAGTCAAACAAACACAAACAAATAAAAACTATAATCATGTGACAATTTGATAACATAAACAAGCTAATAACAAATAATGAAAAGAAAAATCCTTGATAGGAGGTTTGAAAAAAACATTGTACAGTGAAATGAAAAAATGACAGCAAAAAGAAATCATTTTTTGTTAAATTCTTATCCAGCAAGGGTAATGTTGCAAAAAATAAAGGAAAAAAACCTATCCAAGAATGATTGTAAACATTATATGCCAGTGTTAATCCCAAAGAAAACACATAAAAATATTGTGCATTTCGATTATTTTTAGCCAATAGCAGAATCAGCGTTAAAAAAAATAGTGTACTTAAAGGGCTTAGAAAATCCATAACAATCCTCCAATCAACAATAGTGATAATATAATCTTAATTGGCATGATAATATGAATTTTTTGAAACTTTATAAACCTTTTATAGGGAATATTAAGTAATGGCAAAGACAAATGAGGTAGGGATATTTTTTTAAAAGATAACGTTGGCACGTATATAAAAAACATCATAACTCCAATCAAAATTCCAACTGCCAAAGTTAAAATAGCTCCATAAGAAAATGTGAATTTTATATTCATTAATAATAGAGCCGATAGTGATAATAAAGACATCACCATTAATAAAGGTGGTTCCTTCACGTGGGTAAAAACGATATCCGATGTTTTAATACTGCCATGAAAAATATATAAAAATAAACGGACTATATGGGCAATAATTAAGCCGCATCCTACGACTGTTAGATAGTCATTTGAATGTTGTTGATAAGATTGAAGCTTTAATACAAACAAAAATAAAATACATAACACCCCAACGCATAACAAATAAAACCTTAACACACGTGTCCAGATTCCCCCCATATGCCTGATATCTTTTTCTAAGGAAAACATATACGTTACACATCCGCACAAAATAATAATGGTCGTATTCAATAAAAAGTACATTTGCCAAAATTCTTGTCCTTGATTGTATAGTGTGGCACCCATCAGCATTCCCAAAGACACAATGATGGATTGGGCAATTTTATATATATGATAACGGGAAAAAGTCCATAAACTAATGATCACAGATCCAATACTTAAAGATAATATAATGACGGAGCGTGTGATAACATCCGATTCGATTGATGATAAACATATGGGAATTAAAGACGGTATCAGATACGATTGGCACCCCATCGACAGGATGATTTTTTTTTCTGTTGTCATTTGCCAAATCATCAAAATGGCCGTCATCATAAAAATGATTGATCTGATGCCAATATGATCAATGTATTTTAATGTAAATAAAGGAAAGATGAGTATTAAATAATAATTGCTTTGTGGATTAATTAGTTTAGATAGAACAAAATACAATAAAAAAACCACGATCAGCCTATCAATCCCTTGCTCATAGGGAAAAAATTGACATAAAAATGATCCAACCAAAATCATCAAAAATGTGATAAAAGATTTAATATTTTTAAAAAATCCATATCCAAACACCCCCATCAGGCAATAGGATGCATAGACCATGGGCGGCATATGAGGAATTTTAAAACACAACTGTAAAATAAAAAATAATAAATATATGATGAGGTAAATTGTCATATTAGATTTTGTTGGTTTTTTTAAAATTTAAAGCAACCATATACATTTCTTTAGATTCTTTGCGGCTAGATTCAGGTTTAAAGTGATGAACTTTTTCAAAATGCGTTTTTAGAATTTTTAAAAATTCATGTTCTGTTCCACCTTTAAAAACCTTAATAACTAAATGCCCCCCTTTCGCCAAATATGAGTGCGACAACTCAAAAACGCGCTCCAGTATATCCATAATGCGTATATGATCAACACTTGAAATACCACAGGTAGATGGAGCCATATCACTCAGTATGACTGAAAATTCTTGGTTGAGACTCGTTAATGTCTCTTCAAAATCCCCAGTCAAAATCGAGACACCTGATAGTGGTTGCATCTGTAATAAATCAATAGCAGTAACGCGACCTGAGCCACAATACTCTAAGGCGACTTGAGACCATCCACCTGGCGCAGCCCCCAAATCCAATACAAACTTTTTGGGATTTAAGATGCGGTATTTTTTTTGAATTTCAATTAACTTATAAGCAGATCTCGCACGATATCCTTCTTGTTTTGCCTTTTTGACAAAAGGATCTTTTTTTTGGCGTTCGAGCCACTTTTTAGAAGATGGAGTTAAAGCCACAGACGTATGGTATTGGGATTCCACTCATTTATCATAACCGATCTCCACATGTCCTGTGTATTATTGGAAATCTATATTTAGTTCCCATGTGAATGTCTCATGGAAGCAGAGCCTGCTTGTGGAGCATAAAAATCATCTTTTTCAACGCCAACAATGGCATGGTTTAAAATATGAGGCTTATCCAATCGAATCCATAGATGATGATACACATACCGTTTTTTAAGATTGTCTATAATTCTATCAATAGCTTCTTCCAGATACAAGAATTGATGGCTGATCAGAACATTTTGAACATGACTCAACATATCTGCGTAGCATATCACACCATTTTTTTGATAATCATATTGGCATTTAATAAAAATTAATACTTTTTGAGGAGTTTCTCGTTCATGGTTTAAAATTCCAATCACACACTCGCAAGATGATTCAACAATAATTGTATGCATAAATTTTTAACATCAATTCTTTATAATTATTGTATCTGGAGGTCAATAATTAATCATTTATTAACTTTTGTCTGATCTGATAATTATAAATAGGCAAAAATATCCTGACGATGGTGAAAATTTTTCTACTGGTGTGTGGCGTTATTGGAAGCGTCACATTGTATGTATTCGTGCACAGAAACGTGATCACCTTCAGTTCTAATGAATCTAATACCATCCAAATTCCACCAATGACTATTAATTTGAAAGATAATCATCGTTTACAATTAAAACTAAATTTATTTTTTAAAAATAAAGCTTTTATTCAAAATATTAAAGCCCATGTCCCCATAATGAGCGATTCTTTAATCAATTATTTTAGACGCTTGACCAAAGACCAATTATCTCAAAAAACCCTGGATGATATTAAAGACGATCTGGATTTGCATATTGGTCCTTTTGTGGCAAATAAATCTTTTGAATGTTTTGTCATTGAAGAATTTTTGATTTCTTAGGCTCCTATTTAAAAAAATGCTGAACTGTTTGTTAGAGTTTGAAAGTGAAATTAACGCCTTAACGCGGCATATGGATAAGGTATTGTCTTTTGGCCATTGGATATGTATTCCACCGACAATCAGACTTTACAGTCGCTCATTCTATCAAAATATGATTTTAGATCACATGATGTTATATGGATTTCAATGTCCTTCCTACCATGGGTCCTTGGCAATCGATACAGTTACTGCTTGGACAATTATTCAAGAAAAAACAGGAGACTCCCACCAAAACATGGAATTATTGAGCGATGCTCCTTTATCCTTACTGCATAAAAAAATATTAAGCCATTTTTTTGAAGAAATGATTGAAGATTTTTCACCTCATCATAAAGGAATTGGATTGATGTCATCACTTGGAACATGTGATTTTGTTTTAGATATCTCATTCATTGTTCACACACCACAAACAGCTGAAATCCATCTTATCATTGAAAAACCATCTCAGTGCGGCGAAAAAAAAATTAATCTGCAACATATTCCTTTGCGGCTTATTGCATCAACGACAACAACCATTACCAAAACAGAATTTCATATTAATGACCAAATTTTGATATCCAATTCTCCACTTTATTGTGATATTACTTATAATGGTCGGATCTTTTTTAAAGGGGAATTAGGTAAAAAAAATGATCATTTTGCAATTAAAATTGTGGAAAAAATTGATGAGTGACCTTTTGAAATTAATTCGAAAGAAAAAATATTCTTTTTATATCAGATGTGGTTATATGATTTTGACAATTTGTATCATTGCCTTGGCATTGAAATTCCATATTCATATAACAACTTTTTTGTCAGGCAGTGTTTACGCCACATCTCCCCATTCATCCATGATTGAAAAAAGCCCTCCTCCTGTCGTCTCATCACAGGATCATGTGATCAATGCATTGATTATGGAAATCAATCGCGTTTTAAAATCATTGGATAAGATTGAAGAGGGTTGGAAAAAAGATCAAGACTTTATCAAAATGTTGGAATCTATGCATCCCAAAAAAGCAGCAAAACGCCTTGATTTTCTAGATAAATCAACACTTTTTTATATATTTTCCAATATATCCAAGAAAAAAGGTGCCATGATTTTAGAATATTTAAGTCCTGAAAAAACAAAAGAGGTTTTAAATTGTTTAGCTGGTGAAAAAATACCCAACTCGCACCGTTAATAATCTCAAACTAGAAAAAATTGTCAAATCTAAAGGCGGCAAAAAAGCCGCCATCAACCCTCAACTTATTCAGATGCGGCGTTATCTTCTTGAATCATCATTGATTCAGCAACAATCCCCTCATTTTTTTTAATTGCTTCTTCGATTTCCAAAGCAATAGAAGGTGTGTCTTTCAAAAATTGACGTACTGCTTCCCTGCCCTGGGCAATACGTTGTCCTTTATAGGAATACCATGAGCCAGCTTTATCAACCAATGATGCTTTCACCCCCAGATCAATAATTTCACCGGTTTTGGATATACCTTCACCGTACATAATATCAAATTCCACAACTTTAAAAGGAGGTGCCAATTTATTTTTGACAATTTTAACTTTTGTCTGATTACCGATGATATTATCTTTGTCTTTGATCGAGCCAATGCGACGAATATCAATACGAATAGAGGCATAAAATTTCAAAGCGTTCCCACCCGTTGTTGTTTCGCTGGGTCCAAATGCCATACCACCAATTTTTTGACGAATTTGATTGATAAAAATAACCATACAATTCGTTTTAGAAACGGATCCGGTTAATTTACGAAGGGCTTGGCTCATTAACCTTGCTTGGAGACCCATATGTGAATCCCCCATTTCTCCTTCCAGTTCTGCTTTTGGAACCAAAGCCGCAACGCTGTCGATAATCAGCACGTCCACGGCGCCACTTCGAACCATTGTATCGGCAATTTCTAAGGCTTGTTCCCCTGTATCTGGTTGAGATATTAATAATAAATCCAGATCAACACCTAAGCGTTTGGCATAGGACGGATCAAGAGCATGCTCTGCATCAATAAAGGCGCAGGTTCCGCCGTTTTTTTGTTCTTGTGCAACAACATGTAAGGCAAGTGTTGTTTTCCCAGACGATTCTGGTCCATAAATTTCAATAATACGCCCCTTGGGAAGCCCCCCAATACCAAGCGCAATATCTAACCCCAATGATCCTGTTGATACTGTTTCCGCCTCGATGGCTTGTTCCCTTTGTCCAAGACGCATGACTGATCCTTTTCCAAAGGAGCGCTCAATTTGCATTAATGCCGCGTCTAATGCTTTTTTTCTGTCCGACTCATCTCTTGTTTTACTCATGATGACCGATTTTTTATGATCCTTAAGGTCATTGTACCAGCAATACACATTTGCATAAAATGAGAAAAAAAATTATGATAATTCAGGTCTTTTTAAGAAGTAAAAAAATGAAAATAGGTGTTGTTGGAACCGGCTACGTTGGCTTGGTGAGCGGGACATGTTTTTCAGAATTTGGTTTTGATGTGGTATGTATGGACAAAAACCCTCGCCGCATTGAGGATTTAAATCAAGGTATTATTCCGATTTATGAACCCGGCCTTGACAGTCTTGTCCTCGATAATCACAAAAAAAATCGCCTTCATTTTTCAACCGATATTAAAGACGCCGTTGTAGAGCGTGATATTGTGATGATTGCGGTTGGAACACCTACCTCCGATAATGATGGTGCGGCTGATTTAACCTATGTGTTTGAGGCAGCAAAAGATATCGCTAAGCATTTGACGCCTTATACGGTTGTTGTGACAAAATCAACGGTTCCCTTAGGAACATCCCACAAAATCAAAGAAATTATTGAAAAAGAACGTCCCGATTTAAAGGCAGGTATTGATTTTGATGTGGCGTCAAATCCTGAGTTTTTACGTGAAGGTTCCGCCATTTCCGATTTTATGCGTCCTGATCGTGTGGTGATTGGTGTTGACAACGAACGCTCTGAAAAGATCCTTCGCCAATTGTACCGTCCACTCTATCTTATTGAAACGCCTATCGTTGTCACGGATATTAAAACATCAGAACTGTCGAAATATGCATCCAATGGATTTTTGGCTGTCAAAATTGGATTCATTAACCAAATGGCGGATATTTGTGAACAAGCAGGCGCCAACGTTCAAGATGTGGCCAAAGCCATGGGCTTGGACGGCCGCATTGGTAAAAAATTCCTTCATGCTGGACCTGGATACGGTGGGTCATGTTTTCCAAAAGACACGCTCGCCCTTGCCAAAACAGCCAAAGATTTAGGGACACCTTCTACGATTATTGAATCGGTTATTACGTCTAATGATCACCGCAAATCAGCCATGGCAGACAGGATTATAACCCATTGTCCCAATGCAAAAAAAATAGCCATTTTAGGTATCACCTTTAAACCTAATACAGATGATTTAAGGGATGCCCCAAGTCTTGTGATTGTTCCCAAGTTACTTCAACATGGAGTTGACGTTCATATCTATGACCCGCTGTATTACAAAGGATGTGAAAGAACATTACCCTTTCAAGATTCCAAAGTGAGTTTTTACCAAAATGCTTATGATGCAATCCATGGATGTGACGGTGTTGCTATTTTAACAGAATGGAACGAATTTAGATCATTAGATTTACCGAAGGTTCAAGAACTATTGAAACAAAAATTCTTTTTTGATTTTAGAAATATCTATAAGCCTGATGAAATGGGTGAATTTTATTACTATTCAATTGGACGATCATTTTCAAAAAGTCATAACATTTAACGTAATGATAAACCACCGAAAAGCTCGGTGGTTTTTATAAATTTATAGATGCAAGGAATTTGAAGGTAATCCCCTGTCGTTTGTGTATTGCGTGTTTTTAGATGACCATATAAGGAACAATCATTCAAGGTCGCTTTTAAACTTTATTTTACTGCTGAAATTTCGACTATCTTTGGGTAGTGTAAGCCTTGGTCGTTACGTTTTAGTTATATTTTTCTTCACATCAACCATTGGTCACACTACAGAAATTTTAAAAATTTGACCCTTTCATAAAAATACGTCTACAATAAGTTATTAACGCGGGGTAGAGCAGCTTGGTAGCTCGTCAGGCTCATAACCTGAAGGTCGTTGGTTCAAATCCAGCCCCCGCAACCAACTCATTTTCATCCTGTCTTTCAAGTTTTTTGATTTTTTGGTCGTATTTATTGCGTCTGGTATCATTTTTTGTATTGATGGTCCCTTTATTCTTATTTTTTTATCAGTTTTTTCTTTATTTTTACTGCGTTATCGTTATCAATGGGTTTTTGCTGCCTTATGTTTTTTTACAGGGATTATATTGAGCTTGTCCCGCCAACCCACGAATGGCATGATGAGAAAACCCATAAAAAATATGCACTTTGATGGGACTATCACATCTGTTCATCATAAAAATGATCGTTATCAAATGCTGCGTTTAGATATTCATTCACACCACTATATTAAACATTGCCATTTAAAGTATTATGGAGATCTGCTGCTAAAGCCTGGAGATCATATCATCGGAGAAGGATCTTTGTATCCCATTTCAAATCCAAAAACATGGTGGGGATTTGATTTTAAACGATATTGTTATTTGGAACACATCCAAGCAACGGGCAACTTAAAAACAATCAACACGTGTACCCCTCAAAAACATAGTGGCCTTGATCTGTATCGTTTTAAAATTAAAGAAAAATTTTTAAACACCCTGTCCAAAGACGAAGCAGCCATTGCGTGCGCATTGGTGATTGGTGATAAATCGATGATTTCAAAAACGATTCAAACTGCTTTTTCTGACTCAGGCTTATCACATATTTTGGCCATATCAGGACTGCATATGGGGTTAATTATGGGATTTGTTTTTTTCATGTGCAGGCTAGCATTATCACTGACACCCTTTGCACAGATTTATAATACAAAAAAGATCTGTGCTGTTATATCCATCATTTTTGGTGGACTATATTTAATGATTTCAGGTTATGGAATTCCGGCCCAACGGTCATTTATTATGGTGGGAATTGCCATGATTGGAATGATCATTGATCGGTGGTCATTATCTATGCGTACATTGTCAGTCTCAGCCGTGATCATTTTAATCATTCAACCATGGTCAATTTTTAGCCTTAGCTTCCAGCTATCTTTTGCTGCTGTCTTTGGATTATTGGTTTTTTATGAACAATATCACATAAAATTTTCAAAAAAAATATCCCAATTTCTCATTGATATTTTGCTCAGCACATCGGTTGCAACCATTGCAACGCTTCCTTTTTTAATCTCATCCTTTCAAAAGATCAGCTTTCATTCCTTTTGGACAAATATGATTGCCATACCATTAACAACTTTCTGGATTATGCCCATTGGATTTTTAACAACTTTGTTACCGTTTAACTTATTTTTCAAATTATGGGAGATCAGTTTGACGTTACTCATTAAAATTGCAATGGTTGCTCATTCCATGAGCTTTGGCATCATAAATGTACCTGCTCCTCATCCATTATTTTTAAGCTGTATGATCTTAAGCTTTATCCTCATTTATATGAAAAAATTTTTATGGAGCATGCTGTTATGTGTTCTGGGGATTGGATCATTTTGGATTCCTCATTATTTACCCATTTGTTACGAGAGCGCAACATGCAAAGGAACCGTTAATCATGAGAATCATACACTTTTTATCAGCGGAAAAGCTCAACCATTTTTAATCAAAGAATGGGCTCAAGAACAATGTATATCTAAAATATCTATAACCGATGATCCTTTTACTTCTGTAAAAAAGGGAATAAGTTTTGGTTTTTTGACGACGAAAGGAATGCATTTTAAAAAACGCCCACCCTTTTATCCTTACATCAAAATTCATACGATTAAAGCTTTTAATCTGAATAAATAGACTTCTTTCGATACTTATTCTGAAAGCCGTAAGAAAAGATTTTCATGATTCGTCAAAATCCGTATTTGACAGCGATTGACAAAATAGACAAGGTGAGAATAGAAACAATTACATAAAATT
>JALRGP010000034.1 GCA_023259685.1 Alphaproteobacteria bacterium
GGATAAGCAAAAAATGCATATGTTGCTTGTATTTTCTGGCTCTGTATCAACATGGATAGAAGACAATATTTTAAAAAGTACTGCCTTTTTTGGACGCAATTGCAGACGGTGCCTTTCATCACATGCCACTGGGTGCTATGCCTGGGTTTGATACGCACATGGGGTTGCAACTCGAAACATTACTTCTGCAAAACCGTTCTTTATTACTTGAAAAACTTGGTGTTTCACCTGTAGATATTGTGTGTCAGGGACCTCATAGGCAAACCACAACGGTCTCACAACAAGGATGTCAAATCGATTATCTTATCCAGACCAAAACAAACACTTTGTTTATTTGTGAATTTAAATTCACAAAACGTGAAATTGGTAGCGATATTGTGAATGATATGCAAGAAAAAGTA
The DNA here is from genome assembly GCA_023259685.1 of Alphaproteobacteria bacterium. Lineage (GTDB taxonomy): Bacteria > Pseudomonadota > Alphaproteobacteria > JALRGP01 > JALRGP01 > JALRGP01. The sequence goes on from JALRGP010000034.1 coordinate 402, forward strand.
TCAAGATTAAAAACTCCAAAAGGATTTGGGAAAATACCAGTGCTGTGTCATTTAAGTGGCGTCACAACGTCCGTTGCTACAAGCTCTTATTTTTATCGCATTATTGATATTGGGGATTTTTTAGAAGCTGAAAAATAAAATTAAAATAATAGAGATATATCAATCAAATTTTTGAGATTTTTTATTAATATGTTAATTTTTGTTATGTAGAAACATAAAATTTTCAATACAAAAAATAATACAAATATCACTATAAAAATATGAATTTATATATGAAAATTTTTATAGTGATGTTAAAAATAAAATCACTTTTTGTATATTTACAATGGCAGCAATGCTAAAAAAATAAAAAGGAGTAAAAGAATGAGAAATTTTTTAAAACGTTTGTTTATAGGATGGTATATTACTTTGAGTATCGCGGAGCCATTGGTATACGCAGCGCGTCTAAAAATAGACATTGACGATTATAAAATCAAAGCTTTTTTAGTTCATGAACAAGAACAAAAAGACATACCTTTTTTACCAAATAAAAATACTTTTCAAAAGCGTGGAGTAGTATCTTTAGAAGGAATTATGAGCTCTCTTGCCCTTCAAGGACATCATTATGATCATGTTGAAATCGATAGCAAGCGCCCTTTGATCTTAAAGGACTGTCATATAGATCAAATTTTTTTAAGTCCTTCTTCTCAGTTGTTTTTCACAGAAACTAACAATTTTGCAAAGGCAAATTTAAATGTTCAAAAAGCTCAGATTCAAAAAAATTCTCACGCTAATATCGCACAGTGTTTAAATGGAATTGAAGATTTTACAAATTATGGAATTTTAGATGGATCAAACGGTGCTTTAATCAGTTCTCATGAAATGAGAAACATGGGCATTATACAAAATTCAATTTTTTTAAAACACTATCTTTTCCAAAATCACAAAGAGGTTATGTCAGAATTTTTAAAATGTGATATTGGTATTTTAAGGAATAAGGGGCGTATTGAATCCCAGGAAATTCAGGGAGTTATTAAAGAGTTAATCAATCATAAAAATGCTGTTGTTCGTTTTGATCAAGGACCATTAAAAATTTCGAAAAACGTACAAAATTTTGGTCTTATGACATTAGATGTTTTAAGAGGAAAATGTTTATTTGATAACTTTGATATTTTACATATTCAAACAGTTGCCAATAATCATATGATCAATCATCCATCTGGAGAGATATTATCCAGACATCTGCACATTAAAAGTGATAATAAGCATTTTTTAAATTTAGGTGTCATGACTGTTCAAAACGGATACGTTGAAAATATTTTAACCAATGATTCTTCAATTTATTATTTTGATAACCAAAATACTTTGAGTATTGTTGGCGATTGTTTTCATATCGAGAGGCTATTAATAAATTTTGGTAAAATTACGGGAAAAAATTTAGAAACATCCAATAGTTTTCATAACAAAGAGGCAGGCTGTATTCATTTAGAAAATTTGGATTCTCATCAGCTACTCAATGACGGGAAAATTGATGTTAAAATTGCAAAAATCAAAACATTTTTAAATAATAAAGAGGCAAGATGTGAGAATTTAACTGCCAATTTTTTAACAAATCATAGAGATTCAGTATTAGAAGCAACTACATTAAGTTCTAAAGAGCATATTCAAAATCAAGGATCTATAGTTTCAGAACAAATTGATTTTCATCTACTAGAAAATCATAATTCTATCAAAAATAACCACTTAGTTTTAACAGGACACGTTCTTAACAATACTCACGCTATTGAAGCACCGTTTTTAAAAGCAAAGATTGATGAACTTATAAATAGCAATATCATTAAAACTCGATTTGGTTCCTTTGATATAGGAAGATTTCATAATACAATTACAGGAAATTTTAGGAGCCCTTTGAGCACTCTTACACTTTCTATACAAGGTGTGAATGACGGTCAAATGTCAATAAAAAAGATTTGTGGCGATGGCGTTTTTACAAATAATCAAGATATTCAAACAGAAATTATTGGTATTTTCTTTTTCAAAAATCAGAATAATTTAAAAAATAAGAAAAAAATAACACTTCTTGAAAGTTTAAAACGCTTAGACAATACAGGATACATGAGCGCAAAAGATTTAACTATCAATGGCAAAGATACAGTTGTTTATAACAGTGGCGATACTCATGTTTCAGAAATGGAATCTTATGGCAGTGTCATCAATACTAAGAATTGGAATAGTGAGAAAATCGTTTTGTTCGGATCTTTTATTAATCAAGAGCAAGGCCATTTTCACGTTCAATCTTTATATGGAGAAGGGATTATTTTTAATACTGGATTTTTCAGGGTAAAAAAATGTCATTTTTCATCACTAGAAAATAATGGAATCATTCATCCAAATATTCAAAAAATGAGTGGAAAGTCTTTTCAAAATGGCTTTCAAGGACGTGTAAAAGGAAAACGTCTTTTAATGGACATTAATGCTTTTGACAATTTGGGCTATTTTTCTTCAAAAAAATTATTTCTTCAAGGCCCTGGCGTCAATCAAGGATTTTTGGATGTGTTGACCTTAAACGGAAAAGGAAACTTTGTGAATGAAGGAGAATGTCATGCTAATGTATTGAGCTTGAATACGTTTATTAATCAAGAAAATGGTGTGTTATCGAGCCAAACAGCTCATGTGTCAACTGTTGTGAATCAAGGAAAATGGTACGGAACAAGCCTTGTCCAAGGTAACACATTTGAGAATAGTGGGTTTATGAAACACCAAAATCTCCTTTTCCAGAAAATCCTTAACAGCGGTGATTTGAGCGCAACTTCTATGACTATGAATACCATTGAAAATTTTCCTTCTGGAAAAGTGAGAACTGATACCTTAGATGTTTCTATGAATTTTCAAAATGATAACGTCATGACTATTGAAAAATTTGCATATTTTTCAGGTTTTTTCAAAAATCGTGCCATTTTATTTTTAAAAAGTGCTGATTTTTCTAAGATCAATAAGTTTCAACAAAATGGAGAGATATTTGTAAAATCAGGAAATATTCAACTTCCTCCTCAAGGTATTACAAACGAAGGTATGTGGGAAATATCCGATTCAAATATTTTAGGTGGAACTTTTGTGAATGAGAATATACTTCAAGGATCTAAGGCAAATTTTTCTTCCCTTTCAAACAACCGTACCGTGAGATTTGAGCATTTAGAGTCTTCCGATTTTAAAAATAAAGAACCAGGAACATTTAAAGGAGAATCTTTTGATGGAAACTTTGTCAATGATGGACAGATGCATATCAAAAGACTTAAAGGATCAGGGACAAACAATGGAGATCTTACAGTTGATGAGTCTATTGATTCTTCTGCTGCAATGACAAATACAAAGAACATTTATTTTTTTGGATTACTCACCCAAGTGCCAATGAAAATTCAAAATAGTGGAACATTTTTTTTATCAAATAAAAAAAAGGCTTTTCGTGGCGGGGGAGATATTACATTATTTCATAAAGATGGCATAGATTATTTAATTGCCAGTTCATCCATTACACTTTTAGGATCTTGGGATCAATCTGACATTGCGGCAGGGTCTGTCAATTTAGAAAGCCATGCCATTGATACAATTTTACGCGCACAATTTATCATGCCTTCAAAAGGAGTTTTACTTAAAAATGTGAAAGCCTTTGGTGATATAAGAGGCAATGAATCTTTTATATTTGACAATCTACAGATAGAAGCAGGAGTCCTTAAAACTTCTCACGTATTAAAAGGAACTTACCTAACCGCTCCCAAAATAGATGTCGACAAAACAGGTAAAGTCATAGCGGAGAAAATTGAAGTAAAAGACATGATCAATGAAGGAGAGATCCGTACCAAAATATTTAAAGGATCAGGAACAAACAATGGAGATCTTACAATTTATGAGTCTATCGATTCTCCTGCTGCAATGACAAATAGAAAAAATTTATTCTTCTTAGGTAAAATAACAAGCCAAGGGTGGTCAGTTAATAATACTGGGGATATTCACCTGAATAAAAGCTCTATTATTTTTAGAGGTGGCGGAAAAATGACCTTTTTAGAAAGGGACGCTAAAGTCTATGTAACTCATACAGAAGCACTCACATTAGAAGGCGTATGGTCTGATTTTGTAATGACCTCTAGTGCGCCTTTGACGATTGGTGGAGGCTTCAAAAATGGATCAATGACAAGTCCTGTTATTAAAAATTTTAAAAAAACTCACCTTGATACGATCACCATGACTGGAAAAAATGTTTTTTCTGAAAATGTGACGTTTCGACGTCTATCTTTACAAGGAGACTCACTTCATGTTTTAAAGAGATTAGAAGGTGTTAATCTGAGGCTTTTTGTACCAACCGACATAGACGCAGGTGCTTTTTTATCTTCTGATGTCATTGAAGGTCCAGGAGAAATTCGAAACCAAGGAGACCTTCACGCAAAGTCTTTGAATACAAAACTCACTAATGCAAAAACTGCACGGGCACAAGTGGAAGAGATCACATCTTTTGTGACAAATCATGGAGATTTGAAAGTCAATGATTTGTTAGGAGAGACAGAAAATCACGGAAATTTAACTGTGCTGAATAAAACAAAAAACCAAAATCTGAGAAATACGCATGTATTAAAGCTTCCATCTCAAGGTGGCGACATGACTATTGAAAACCATGAAAAAGGACAAGTACTATTTAAAGATGTGCAATTCCAAGGAGGCGGAAAACTTCATTTAGAAAAAAAAGATCACACCTATCGGATCAGCAGTAGCAGCCCTTTAATTGTATTTGGGACATTAACAGAAAAAACAGAAATCAAAGGCCACATTTACACACCAGAAGGATTAGACTTTTCAGATCTTTTTATTCAAGGATCATTAAAAACATCTGGGGATATGAGGGGTAACCATTTATCTGTAGATGAGTTTTACATAGATAAGGGAAACGTCAATATCGTTAATGAGCTCAACGTTCATAACAAATTAGCTATTGAAAAACCTGCAATCATGCATGTCAAAAATGCACGACTTCAAACAGCCATTATTTCTCAAAAAGGAACCTTTCACGGATCAGGCGGACAAATTGCTTTGCCAAAGCAAACTGATAATCATGGGATTATGTCTTTTGAAAAATCGACAATTAATGGTGGTACGTTCATTAACAATGAACATTTACAAATACAATCTACTGATGTCAATGTAGAGGTCCGCAATCAAAAAAATATGATTTTAGCACCAGGGCAGTATAAATATCCTATTATCAATCATTCAAAAGCCACATTACTTAGTGATAATTTTTCAATCAATACGGTGTCATTAACTTCAAGCTATATTAAAAATTTTTTAAGTAATAATGATTCAGAAATTGAATCCAGTCATGATCTTTTTGTTCCTTATGATATAGATGGACGAATTAGAAGCCAAAAGAATATCCATTCAATGTTTTATGGCGGTCAACACGATATCAATTTTTATAAAGAACTAAATAAATTTTTTCAAAAGCATACTGATCAAGATTTCATTGATTTTTATCATTTTTTACAAAATCATAAACAGAAATATGAATCGACCTATCCTTTAAAAATTGAACCAATGAATATAGGATTTTTAACACAAAATCATCATTTAAATTTACAAATTATTATGGGACAAGCAGGAAAAAGCAATAGGAATTTATTAAAATGGATGATTAAGAATTATTATGATCTGCCAAGGGAAATTTACCAAATTTTTCAAAATTTTTACAACTTTTTAAAACAAACAAACTATACCCAAAAATCACATATTCCTTTACGTATCAAAGAACTAGAAGAGAAAAAAACTAATTTTAATACTCTTAAACAGTCTCAGCAAAATTTGAAATATCTTATTCAATCTTCTAACTTTTCATCTAGAGAAAACGTTTTAGCTCTTTCAAAAAAAATATTTAGCGTACCAAATGACAGCACACTCTATCAGATACTCTTTCAACCTTTTAATAGACATTTTCCCCAGTTTCCAAACGATAAATTTATACCAGGTTTAATGATGCAATCTTATTTAAAAGGTTATCCCATAGAACGCCAAATCGAAGATTATAAACAAAATATTTTTGATGAGTTCCAACATAAACTTAGTCATTTATCTCTGGACAACCCTTACATTTACGAGAACCAAAGACAAGAACTTAAGATGTACTACTGGAATAAGATTGTATCCTCTCAAATTGATAGCGATGTTTTAATGAATTTAAATCAAAAGTGGTGCGCTGGGGAATTTATTTGTATATCAGGACAAGTTGGGCAATTTGATAAAAACATTGAACTTCTTTATCCCCTCAAATTAAATCTTGATCTATTTGAAGCAAAAAACATAATTTTTAGAACAAAATTTCCTCTACAGATTAAGGCAGATAGTGGCATTGAATTTTTAAAAACACATTTTCAAGGTCAAGATATTACTTTAGAAAGTGAGCGTAAAATAAGTCTTGTTTCCTCAGAAATATATGCTAAAAATTTAACATCAAAATCGAAAGAATTTATTCTAACTCGTACAGTAAAAGTACCAAAACCTGTGAATTCTTCTTATGTTCAACACTTAGGAAGTAACACAAGTGGAGATAATATTGTTTATAAAACAACTCATTTCACATTAGATTCTAAACCCTCTAAGATGAGCATCTTAGAGGATATGAATGTTCGTGCGCAAACTGCTACGAATGAGATAAGCCATATAAGGATTGGTAGAAATTTAGTCTTCCAAGGACATGTAGTACCAGTACAAAATGTTAAAAATGTTTTTACTTTAAAAGGTTGCAGCAGTTCTGATTATGTCTCACAGCATGATTGGGTAGAGTCTTATTCGTCCAGCAGTTTTTGGGGAGGTACACGTTATGGATGGAGAGTTCATCATGTTCAAAAAAAAGGTTATGCTCTTCCCATTCAGACACCAGATCCTTTGGAAAACGGTAAAACAAATCTTCCTGCTATCTTAATTGTGGGGGATCATACGTATTTATCAGGGCTCGATGTTTTTAGCGCCATCAATTCTGCCATTAGTAGTTCAGATATTGATATCAAAACAAAAAATCTTCTTATTAAAGCAACGTCTACTCTGTCTCAACAACCCTCCAAAGCTTTGCCAATGGAAGGAAATTCTATTGTGGTTGATACAAAATCTGTTGCGGAGGAGTGGATTGATCAGGAAATTGTCGCGATCCCCTCATCCCATAAAGGAGTGATATCTCCTCTTTTTGAAGACGATATGTTAGAACATGCCGTTATACAACAAACAGCACGAACTCTTGGAACTTTAAGTTTTGAAGGTGTTCCACTGATGAGTTTGATGGATTCTATGCGTAAAAATGGTCTTGCGATTCAAGGAAAAGGATCAGATACTATTGCAATTTCAGCAAAGGATATTCAATCTCTTCAAGATAGCTTTATGGTCATGGTACAGCAACAAATTAGAAACCAGATCGTTTCTATTCCAAGACTTTATTTCCCAAAAAATTTTATAAATAATCATATAGCGCCTGGAGATATCAGTGTTCATCAACTTCAAATCAAAGCTGATAATGACGTAACTCTTCAAAATAATCGCCTGATTATCACAGGGTCTGGGAAGATTGAGGCAAAAAATAAATTACTGAGAGAAACCGAAAAAACACGTCATATCAACCATCACTATGGACATGGCGGTAATGAAAGTTACCGCTATCAAGACGAGCTTTTAGCTCAGCAACAACAAATTATATGTGCTGGGACTTTAGAGATTCATGGGGGAAAGTCCAACATATCCATTGGCGCAGATACGATTGCCGGTCGTTACGCTCAAACGTCTGATAAGCGTGTGGAGGAACGGTCTGTGATTTTGGAAAGGGGTGGACGAGACCAATACGTTGATGAAGGATTTTGGAGCGATGATGTCATTGTCAAAGAATTTAAACATCAAATATCATTGCCCTGTCGAAGTGTTGCAACCGATCAGATTCAAACATTATCCCCAACCATTCTTTTACAAGGCAGCCAGCGCCATGGTGAATTGGGACAACTGATTGGAGACGTTGGATCCATTGTAGATATCGTCCCCGCCATCACCCGAGATCAATTCTTTGAATCAAGAGATTACAGTAATCCCTTTAAAAGTGAGTCCACATCACAAAATATCATGAAAGAGACATTAACCCACCCTAAACTTCAAACCAGTTCCCATGGAGATCTTGTGATTGCGGGGGTAAAAGCACATTTGGTGGGGCCTGAGATTGACACACGCTATGTCATTGATCAAACAAAAGAGATGATCATTAATGGTGCCATTTTTAAAGAATCTAGATCCTTTGAATCCAGTGCGTCCCACATGTTGGGCGATGCCAGCCGTACGTCTTATACGCAAGGTGAATTTGTCAAACCTGCCATGATTCATGCACAGAAAATGATCAGCACATCTAAGGAGCCAGAGAGTTCTCTCACCCTCAGGTCCGTTCATATGACATCTGATTTAATTGTGGATAAAGACACGGTGACAGAATCAACGTTATTACAAAAAACTGATACCCGTGAAACCAGTTCCGGAACGGGATTAAAAATTCCAGGATTAAGTGCCCCCATCACTGATCCATTATCGTCATTGTTGCAGATTCATGACATCGGCAGCGCACTATCTGCCGCAAATGCCGTTGTTGGTACAGGTAATTTAGTGATGACAGGTATGGCCACAGGATTTGATCATAGGGATTTCCTAACGGGTTTAGTTGGTCGCTATACCAACCTCTCTATAGGATCTCATGAAGCGTCGTCCCATGTTCAACAATCACAAGAGGTCGCAAATACCTTAAAAGGTGACGTCTTAGATGTCCGTGCAAAAGAATGGCAGATGCAAGGAGAGCACACCTTTGACACGGTTAGATTGGAGGTTGATCACATCACCTCTCGTCCGATTCAATGGACCCACGAAGAAGAGCACACGATGAATAGCGATACCTTTTCTTTCAATCCACTTACACTCAATGTTGGGTACGCTCACAGTGAATCGCAGAGTCATTTAAAGCAGAGCACATACAAACCTTCTACGTTGGTTGGCCGTGCACTGGAAACAAAGGTTGAACGTATGGATTTGGTTGGAACTGATGTTACATTTAAACAGGGAGTTGGTGAGATCCAAGAACTGTCCATGTCATCTGTGACAGATAAAAAATCCTCTATAAAGAATGCTGCGCAGGTTGGAATATCTGTTTGCCTCGTAGCTTT
>JALRGP010000035.1 GCA_023259685.1 Alphaproteobacteria bacterium
ATAGGATTTAACACGCGTGTTCAACGCACATTTGGCGTGGCATTAACACCACGTGTGGGTTATGCTGTCAATCCATCTTTGGCTGTTTACGCAAAATTCGGCATCGGTATGGCTTGGGAAAAATGGAATCAAGGATCTGCTAAGACTGGCAATTCTGACATAACATGGAAAGCAGACGTAAAGAAAACATTTTGGACCTTCACTCCGGGTGTTGGTGTACGTTATAAATTTACAAAAAATATGGCCGTTCGTTTGGAATATGGATATGAATTCACAACGTCCAAAGATATGGAAATCCTTGATATAGAAAACGTTTCTGTAAAATCTAAAAGTCATCAAGTCAACCTTGGATTGTCTTATCACTTCTAAAAAGTCTATTTTTTATCATCCTGGCCACAACCAGGATGATATTTTTTTTAAAATGAGGGCGCCTAGCTCAGTCGGTAGAGCAGCTGACTCTTAATCAGCGGGTCGCAGGTTCGAATCCTGCGGCGCCCACCAATAAATTTACGATAATTTCGTATTTCCCAAAAACGTATAATTCCCCATATCCGTGATAAAACCACCAGTTTCTTGGGACCACAAAGTGGCGATCATTCTTTCAAAAATGGTTGGGTTATGAAGGATCACCCCTTCCAATCGTCCCGAACATACATATACAATATCAAGATACAAACAATTGGATACATAAATCATTTTCGATACTTCGGGGTTTTGCCCTTGCCCATGTAATGCGATCATTCCTTGGCTGATGGGGCGTTTGGATACACGCATACGCGCATGGTTATAAAATCCGCCACACCCATGATAAGTACCAAAAGATTCATTTGTGATCGGATTAAACATGAGCATCGCTGTCAACTGACCCTTCTTAAAATAAGACACGGCCGTGACAAAATGGTTCATATGACGCATAAAGTTCTCCACACCACTTAGAGGCGTAATGACAAATGCTTCAAATCCCATATCATCCACGTTGGCCGGAACATCAATGAGAACGGGTATCTTTTTGTAACTGCGTTCTAATGATTGAGCCAATTGTTTTGAAATCATACGAACAGCATGATCTTGGAAAGATCCGGCGCTGTGAGGGTGACTTTGTAAATGAGCCAATTCATTAAAATCGTGCATAATGACATTGGTTGTATTTTGAACGGCCTTTGACATCGAGTAACAAAGACCGTTAAGATTTGCAAATGTTTTCATGTGTTATGATTTAGCCCGTTCGACGTAAGATGCATCTTGGGTATGAATAACAATTTTCATCCCTGCTTCGATGTGAGGGGGGACCATCACTTTAATACCATTACTCACGATGGCAGGCTTATAGGAAGAGGAAGCCGTTTGCCCCTTGACAACAGGTTCCGCTTCGACAACTTCTAAAATGACCGTATCCGGCAATTGAACCGTAATGGCACGTTCTTCATACAATGAAATATTCACAATCATCCCATCTTGCAAGAAAACGGCAGAATCACCAACAAAATCTTCATCCAATGAAAATTGTTCATAGGTATCTTGATCCATAAACACAAAAAATTGACCTTCCTTATATAAAAATTGAAACGGCCTTTCATCAAGATGAATTTTTTCAACGGATTCACTGGATCGGAAGCGTTCATGAAGTTTTGTTCCCTCAAGGATGGCTTTCATTTCGACCTGCATATAGGCCCCACCTTTTCCCGGTTGAACGTGTTGCGTTTTTGTTACAACCCAAAGTTTCCCTTGATGGTCTAAAATGTTTCCAATACGGATGGAATTTGCATTAATTTTCATTGAATATGAAATCATTAAATCTTACAAATAGTTTAGCTGATACCTGGGATTTTAAAAAATCCTTTCGCTTTGTTCTATCCATGTTAATCTAGAATGAAAATCGTTATGTGCAGCGTATATGTTGGCAATTTTAGATGAAAAAATGATGAAAATTGATTCCAATCACATCATTGGCGTTGAGATGCATCAAAAGGAGGGTGAATATGCAACATTGACATTAAATATACTCAAACCACACCCCCCTGTGCAATCAATTTGCGTTATGTATAAAGATCACATCATATTCAAAGGACACCTACACAACCTGTCCTTTCAAAATGACTATAGGATTGATATGTGTTTTATATCCACACCTAAAGAAAGTCCGATCCCCCTATCAGAAGAAGAATTGTATATGTTGTACGCCCATCCTTCTCAGCAAATTTTTGAAAAAATTGATCTTAGACATATGGATGCATCCCGCGCAATTAACATTACATCGGTTATGGATCCCCGTTCTTTACGCGTTCAAACACCAAAATCTGCGTTATCAAGTGTCCATATGAATGTCCATTGCCATCTAAAAAGCATGGTGCAAGAACGTTTGAATATTAAAAAAGAATTAAAGCATCTCGATATTGATTGGAAAAGCTGGCGACCTCCCGATGAAGCCCCCTACCGCTTTGATAAAGGGAACCTTATTTTTGATGCAATTCTTCAACACAAAGACACCGCATTGCTTGTGTTAAAAAATCCTTATTCCAAAGAGGGGCGCATCAAAACGTTAAATTTTGATACAACGGTGGACCATGTGGTGGGTGAAAATTTTTTTGAAACGGATGAAGGGCGTCATGTGTTAAAAAGCGCAATGCGTATGGGGCTGTGCCATTTGAATGCAAGCTTTAGACGTCACCGAATTTATGTGAGCATTCCTTGGGAAAACGGTTACTGTCTTCAGTTACACAATACGGTAACCGTCCATATTCCAAATTTTAAAAAGATGATGGGACAAATCGTAGAATTGAGGTACTCATATACACATTCCACGCATATGTGCCACATGGTCATTGCATGTTTTGATGACGTTCCACCGCTGGTGATCCACAATAATGATCCAACATTAACATGTGTGAGTGCACCCGTTGAAGCGTCATCACCCATAACCATTGAAAACATACACCATGATGATCACATGTGCCACATTCGTATTAAACGCCATAAGGCTTTACGTGAACGGATGTGGAGCGGGCATGTTGAAGTGGATAATGGCTAAAAAAGAAGTGACTTATCTTGAATTTGTTTACTAATCATACAAATCTTAATCAATGCGAATTAGAAATATGATCAAATTCTAAAATTTTATCCATTTTATCAATTAAATTTTGATCATGGGTTGCAACCAAAATGGTCGCGTTCATACTTTTTGAAATGTTTTTAAATTCCTCAAAAATAATTAATGCATTTTGTCTATCTAAATTTCCCGTAGGTTCATCTGCAAGCAATAATTTAGGAGATGTCACCAATGCCCTTGCAATGGCCACACGTTGTTGTTCCCCGCCGGATAATTGCTTTGGAAAGTGATGAGCTTTGGATGATAATCTAAATAAATCCAAAATATGTTTAGCTTTTTGAATGGCAATTCGACGTTCTATGCGTTGAATAAGCAAAGGAATCATCACATTTTCTAAGGCAGTTAATTCTTCTAATAAAAAATGAAATTGATAAATGAACCCCATGGAATTGAGGCGTAATTTTGTTTTGTCTATGTCGCTTAATGTATGGGCATCAATATCATCAATCATAATACGTCCACTGGTTGGTGAATCCAATAATCCAATTAAATGCAGAAAAGTAGTTTTTCCTGATCCACTGGGTCCAATCAAACCAATCATATCGCCCGAATTTGCTTTAAAATCAAGGTCCTTGAATACAATTGTTTCCCCATAAGATTTGGATAATTTTGATACAATTAGTGACATCAAAACCGTTATTAATGCGTTTGATCTCATTATAACAGGATAGCTGTCATGGAACGTATTTTCTTTTTTTGCATTTAATATTTTTTTTATATTTTCTCCGTAAAGTAATGATAGATTTAGTTATGACCAGACTATGAAAGAAGCGAATTTTTACAATGATCGGCATTACAATGGATGTTTTTTTAAAAAAAGAAGGGCAGTCTCAAGATTTTTATATTGTAAAACCTTTGTATCATCAAAGTATTGTGAAATATGGTGGCAGATCCATGCCATTAACCCTTTGTTATGAATCGATTGACTATTATTGTGATATTTTAAAAGGACTTGTTTTAACAGGGGGAGATTACGATTTATGTCCATCATTATACGGCCAAGACCCCCATGAAAAAACAAAACCTTTAAAAGAAAGGCAGAATTTTGAATGGGCATTATTGGAAAAGTTTTTAAAAACAAAAAAACCAATATTGGGTGTATGCGCAGGATTTCAAATGCTCAATGTTTATTTTGGAGGAACCCTTATACAACATTTAGACGATTGGAATGGTGCCGTTGATCACAAAGGATCTGATCCGTTTCAAGTTGCCCATTCGGTTCAAGTCGTTGGTTTTAAACCATTTCAAAGCTTTGACCAGGTCCCGGTGAATACAAGCCATCACCAAGGCATTGACCAATTGGGGCACGGCCTTGCGGTCGCAGCCATATGCCCCAATGACCAATTAATCGAAGCATTTTATCATACGGAACACCCTTTTTGCCTGGGCATTCAATGGCATCCTGAATTTCACACCAGCCCCCTTGATCAAGTCATTTGGATTGAATTTTTAAAGGCTTCTTATGAAAATTAAAGCTTTTCTTTGGATGTTGCTGTGGTGCGTCATGTCCATTGGCGCCATGTCTCTTGCCAAGTTTTTACCTGGTCACGTCAATAATTTTACGGTATCGGGTGTTCGGTATTTCATCAGTATGGTCATTTTGTTAGCCATTCAAAAGCCTAAAAAAAGTTCTTTTAAAACATCACATCTAGGGCTCATGATGGTTCGCGGTGTGGTATCGTTTTTTGCAACTTTATGCACCTATTATGCATATCGTCACCTGCCATTAACACTGGCCACATCTATCGGATTTACGGGGCCGCTATTAACAGCTTTTTTAGGAGTCATATTTCTTAAAGAAAAAATATCACCCACTCAAATAATAGGATTTATAGTATGTTACATCGGCATTTTGCTGGCTACCAAACCATTTGGGACCCAGGGGGGGGGTATCATGTGGCCAGTTATCATAGAACTCATTGCCAATTTATTAGCATCTTGTTCAATTTTACTTGCGAAACATCTATCTAAATCCCATGACTCCCTACAAATTCTTACATTATCAACGCTCATGTGTTCAGTGTGTTTTCTTGTGTGTTTACCATTTGTTTACACACCTGTATCAGGACATGATTTAGTTATTCTGATTGGTATTGCTGGGTGTGCAACCTTGTCATCCTATGCATACATTCACGCACTGCAGTTTGAGCGTGCATCATTTGTCAGCTTATTTGAATATTTAAGATATCCTTTATCATTTATACTTGGATGGTATCTTTTTTGTGAACGGTTTGATCAACAACAAGTGATTGGAACTTTATTAATTATGATCAGTGTGTATATGTGTGTTCACCGAAAAAAATAGATTCATATGCAGAGTATAGAAAATATTGATAATACAAAAAGGCCTCACCCGAAGGTGAGGCCTTTTGTATTATTTAATCCAACCATACATGCGCAGAATCCTTTCAACACCTTCTTTGGTAATACCTTGGGTGATATTTCTCAAAGGTTGTTGTGCCGGTTTCGTCCACGCAAAAAATCTCCCGTTATATTGCTCTGTTACTTTCGATTTTGCTTCTTGATACTCTTCATATATTGCTGGATCATATGAACAGACAGAGGTCATCATATTTTGATCACGATCTGTATTGCTTTCTTGAATCCATTGTTGAACCATTTGAATCATGTTGTCTTTGGTTAAGTGCTCTATCTTAAAATCAAAGAATTCGCTAGCGTCTCTGCCGTGAACAAGAACAACGCCATCCGTTAAATAGGCATGTAAAAATAAACCAGGAGGAATGGGAAGAGGATAATCTCTATATTGGTTGTCATACTCATCATAAGTTTCTTCATATTGTCCGGGTAAACTACATACCAAACGCAGTGCGTTGATCATGCGCCGCTCGGCGTAGGCTCCGTAGGCTCTGCCTTTGTTTTTTGCTGTGTAAGCTAGGACTAATACTTTTTTCAGTTGGGTTAAAAGATGACCTTGGATTTTTTCAAATAATAATTGCCCCCCTTGAACCCATGGTTGAAGGATACGGGGAACTTCATCTATTGATTGTTTAAACACATACATTCTTTCCAAATCATATAAGGACTTTCCTTTTCCATCTGCACAACGCTCGCTATTGGTACTAAGAAAGTTTAATATAATACTTTTTGCTTGTCCAGGATTCGTTTTTTTCAAACAATCTTTTAAACGACACAGTCGTGATAATAATTTGTGGAAAAGAATATCATTAGGGTCTTGATACCACGACCAATTCTCCTCCAATGCCATTTCATTCCCTGCCCCTAAATAATTCTTTATTTCATTGAGTTTTTGAATGTAATTGCTTTTATTAATACTCTCTAACGGTGGCGCTGAGGTGTTTAAGATGTACCCGAAAACGTTATGGGTCATTTGCCCAAAACAAACATCTCTGTACTTCAGTATAAAATTGATTATGGTATTGCAGTACCTTGTTTGCTGCTCAAACGTTGTGGCAGTAATAGGTTTGGACTTATGCTCTGCCAAAAAGACGTCTTGATGCTTTTTTAATAGGTTTTGGTATTTTTTTAAAAATCGATCTGATTTAAGTTGTAAATCATAGCGGCTACGGATTTTGTTGCTTGAAGAAGCTGCAGGGGGTAATGATACATCTGGGATACAAGGACGTCCATGCAAACTCGGATCATAAGGTGATAATGCGGGGCCTCGTGGTTGTATCTGTGCAACATCAGGCTGATTTTGTTGGGCAGCTGGTTGGGGTTGTTGCTGTTGCTGCGGTCCGGGATTTGGATTAGCATCCATCCCTTGGACAAAAACATATGATGCCTGGGTCAGCATCATCATTTTGAAAAAATGTTTTTTTATGTGAAACAATATTTTGTTTTATCTAACTACTTTATAATAACAGAAAGTTAATTTTTAGTTAATTTTTTTCATTTGTAAGAAGAAACAACGTAAAAAAATACTCTTTAAAGATGTAGAGGGCAATAAAGAATGGGAATTTTATTGGGGAAAAAACCTTGCTACGTCACTCCCTGTTTTTCATCGCATCTGGGCCATATTATTTGGCACAGGGATGAATGTGCTAATATTTTTTTAGAATGCTGTGTCTTTAAACAAAAATGGGAATTATTCATGATTATAAAAGCCTTCCCAAGCAGCAAAAACAACAACACATTTTCATTGGTTGGATGTGTTTTTTTTGGAGTATGGCCTCGTTAATGGTTTTTACTCTTTTACCTATTTTTTTAAAAAAAGAGTTACACATGAGTCATTCATCAATTGGCATGATTGATGGTATTTCTGTTTTTTTGGCATTTGTATCTAAAATCATGATGGGCGGGTTCAGCGATGTGTTAAAATCAAGACGAAAACTGATTGTCATCGGCAACGCCATGTCTATGATTATCAAACCAATGTTTGCATTGGCCAGCTATTCAGGGGCTATTTTTTTAGCAAAAGCCATTGATCGTTTTAGCAAGGGCATTAGATCTGCGCCCACAGATGCATTAATTGGAGATTGGACCACCCCTCAAACCATTGGAATGGGATATGGTATCCGCAATACCTTGTATGCTCTTGGAGCCGTGATGGGCTCGATGTTAGCGTCGCAATTGTACAAATCTTATTCCAGTTTTCGTTTGGTATTTTGGTTATCCTTTTTTCCCGCATTTGCTGCGTTTTTAATATCAATTTTTTTAATCAAGGATACGAATAGTTTAACGTCTAACAAACGGCGCTGGTCTTTTAAAGACCTGTCGTCATTACCCAGGCCATTTTGGTTATTTATGATTGGAATATTCTTTTTAATGATGGCACGCTTTAGCGAATCTTTTTTAACATTGCGCGCCAAAGAAATTGGATTTGAAACGCACCAATTACCCTTGTTGTTTTTAATTTACGAATTAACAAATTTTACCATTGCATTCCCCATGGGATATTTGGCAGACAAACTAAACCGCGTTTATTTATTAATGATTGGGATCATTATGTTATGTATATGCGATATTTTCTTTTTCACATCGACATCACAAATCTCTATTGTGGCTGGTTTTGCATTATGCGGTATTCATTTGGGCAGCACACAAGGATTAATGGCAACGATTGTATCGTCCTTTCCAAGTCCTTATATGAGAGGAACAGCTTTTGCCATTTTTTATTTGGTTGCTGGCGTTGGGGTGTATGTTGGCAATTCTATGGCAGGATATTTTTCAGATCTGAGCAATACAACGGTTCCTGCTTTCCAATATGGCCTTGCGATGAGCAGCATTGCCATCGCAATTTTGTGGTTCCAAAAGAAAAAGATTATTTCTTGAGAAGTAAACCATTTTTGTTTATAAAATGTCAAAATATTGTCTTTCTCAAGTATAAATGCTATAAATATATTAAGGATTATTTAAAAACAACAAGATGGCTCACATCGTGACTGAAAGCTGCATTCGTTGCAAATACATGGATTGTGTCAGCGTTTGCCCCGTAGATTGCTTTTATGCTGGAGAAAATATGTTAGTTATTCATCCTGATGAATGTATTGATTGTGGTGTGTGTATCCCTGAATGTCCTGTCCAAGCCATTGTGCCTGATACCAACGATCAAGTATTTGAATGGGCTTTGTTAAATCGAACCTATGCAGAGCAATGGCCAAAAATCACTGAAAAAGCAATACCACCTCATGATGCGGATCATTGGGCTGCTGTGACAGATAAAAAAAAATACTTTAGTTCGAAACCTCATTAAATCATCTTTTAGAAAGGAGTCATCCCACATGAATATAAATTTTGAAATTGGCGGCTTTATTGTTCATCCATCTCACGGTGTTGGGCGCTTTATGGGCATAGAAAGTGTCAACGTCGACGGTCATATCAGTCGCTTTCTGATTATTCAATTTGATAAAGAAAAAATGACCGTGCGCATACCAGAAAATAAAATTGAAACCGCGGGGCTTCGTCATTTATACACAACAGAATGCATCAGCGAAATTTTAGATCTTTTAAAATCACCAGCAGGACGCGTTAAAAAAATTGTTTGGGGACGCCGTGCTCAGGAATACGAAGTGAAAATTAACTCTGGAAATCCCTCAGCTATTGTAGAAGTATTGAGAGAGCTGCATAATAGAAATATTTTATCAGATCAATCCTACAGTGAACGACAAATTTATCAAAATGCCTTATATCGTTTTGCCAGAGAGTATGCCATTTCTTATGGAATATCTGAAGAAGAAGCAATCAGAGATATTGAAAAAAGACTGAATAACGCTGCTTAAAAAACAGGAAAGCAAAACTTTCCTGTTTCGGCAATTGAAACGCATATTAACGCGTTAAATAGGGAACGCAAAATATAGGCAAACCTTGTTCGAGACGAATTTGGTTTGCCCTTAACAATATTTGTTGTTGATTTAAAATATCATGACCCCATACGTAAGACCCATTAATGTATTGAATGAGAATACCTTGATCGGCTAAAAAATCAATAACCACATTAAATTCAA
>JALRGP010000036.1 GCA_023259685.1 Alphaproteobacteria bacterium
TAGCATGTATTACTTGGCTTTTAAATCCCTTCTATTCTTGTTGTAAATTTACCACAAATTTTCATGCGTAGGCCCTGTAAAAGATATACCTCCCTCCCATCACAGTTCACAGGGTTGTCCTATTAGAATTTTTTAAAATTTAATTAAAACTGTTATAATTTTTAAAAAAATTAAAGATAATTTTTTGATGAAATTTTTTACATTAATTATGAAATTATTAATTCTGATGCCAACAGTGCTTGCATCTGATAGTTATAATCCCTTGAGCAGGGAGTATTTTGGATGTAGTCGCAAAAAACAACCTAAAATGATTACCAGAGAACAATTTAATCAGAAACAAAGCACTTATTCATCTTATTCATTGTATCGTACTAAAAAAAAATCTAAAAAACAATCAGATACTTCGCATACATTTCCAATATATCCTTATGTTCATGAATCAAACGAATATAGTATAAAAAATCAAATGGAACCCTTAAAAGCAGATACTAAATCTAAATTTCAAATATATTCTTATGATCATGATTTACGTAAATATGTTATAAAAAACAAAGTTGAAGATACTGACGGTATCATATTTATTAGAGAGGATGGTGATAGTATTATGACTAAAATAAAAAAAAATAGTTTCTTAATACAATACCGATAATGCCACACAAATCATGTAAACCATCTTTAGAATATTTTAAAAAAGTCTAACGAATACGTTTTCCCATATTATACACATGGTGAAGACGTATTTTTCCTTTACCATACACAACGTAATCCCCGTGTAATTTCCCCATTTTATAAAAGCAATGGAGTGTTAATTCTCCTTCGTGGTATGCTTTCATCTCACCATTGAGTTTATCATTGATATAATGAGACGTGGATGCTAGGCGACCATCAGGATCATAAGACACAGATTGCCCTTCAAGAACGCCATTTTTATAAAAGGATTTACGAATAATATCCCCGTGTTCATCATAAAAAATAGCTTCTCCTTCGGCCATATCATTTTTAAATATCATTTTCGCAATGACCATACCTTGGTCATCTTTGATAACAACAGGGCCGTTTAATCCTGGGTCTTGTCCGTCGTCTGCCGTGTTTTGTTGTGCCATTTTGTGATTTCATAGATCGTTTTTGCAAGAGCATCCATTAAAATAGCTGCTTTTCTTTTGACGTTAATGTGTTCATGTAATTCTCGTAAAATTCCAGGTCCTACCCCAATAATATTGTGTCCTTCCCCAAGACAGTTTTTAAAAACCATTGTTTGATGGGCAATAAAAGGCTCGCTAGAAATAGAGATATAGGTTCCTTTGGCAGGGCTCAATTGTAACCATTCTTTTACTGTGCTTTCAGTTGTAGCACGTTTCATTCCTGTATTGGATGAATACACTAAGATAAAATCAAGATCTGGACATAGCTTTTGAAATATTTCTTGGAATGCTTCCGCTTCATCGTCCACAGAGACGGACTGTTTTTCTTCGCTTGTGAGAGTGCGTCTGCCCGTCAGTAAATAGATTTTAACTTTTTTAAGACCGGAGTGAGCTTGTATTAATAATTTTAAAAAACCAATTCTTTGGGTCATCACCGCAACCGTTGAACCGAGCAATATAATGCCTTGGCATTTTTTGATTTGTTGTGCGCCAGGCCATTTCGGGCAAGAAAAATTTAAATCTTTTAAACATATATCGATAAGTCTTTCACATATATCATCTGTCTCATCCAATATCATATCGAAACGTTCTTTATTTTTTTGAAAATAATATTTTTGAAATATTGTATTAATGTCGTTTAAAGACGTCTTTTTCTCAGGATTTTTCTTTGTGATGTCTAAAATTTTTAAGATAACCGGAGAAGCTTTTTTATTATTTTTGTCTTTTTTAGATACAAGA
Source organism: Alphaproteobacteria bacterium (assembly GCA_023259685.1). Lineage (GTDB taxonomy): Bacteria > Pseudomonadota > Alphaproteobacteria > JALRGP01 > JALRGP01 > JALRGP01. The sequence goes on from JALRGP010000036.1 coordinate 1,881, forward strand.
ATTTCATCGTCTTCATCTTCATTTTCTTCGTCAGATTTTTCGGAATTTTCTTGATCTTCCTTCAGATCAGCCTCATTTTCGGATGTATCTTTTTCTTGATTTTGCTCTTCATCTTCAGCATCAGACTGATCTGCCGTTTCTGTATCCGCATCGTTAACACTGTCATCTGATCCATGGAGCAGAAACATACATGACAATACAAACCATAAATTTTTAACCATTAAAAGCTGTATCAGTATTTTTATTCATAATAGCAAATAAATATGATATTAAATTATTTTGTAAATAAATTTTAAAAAATAATTATAATTTTTTGTTTGAGACAAAATATTTAACAAATGACATACCTATCTATTCTCAAAGTAGATAATCTATTTGTGTCAATTATTACGGTATGATGCCTGCTTATCTTTTCAACTCAATACAATACGTAATTCAGCTATACTGTCTTTAAGTTATTTAAATTTTTTATAAAATGTCATATCAATACATTTATGTCATGAAGGATTTATGTAAAACCTTTAGCTCTGGCAAAGAGGTTCTAAAAAATATTTGGTTATCTTTTTTCCCGGGTGCCAAAATTGGCATTATCGGCCCCAATGGATCAGGGAAATCCACCCTTCTTAAAATTATGGCGGGTCTTGATACAGATTTTCGAGGGGAAGCATGGGCTCAAGAGGGGACAAAGGTTGGTTATCTTGAACAAGAACCATCTTTGGATCCAGGAAAAACCGTTCGTGAGGTTGTCATGGAAGGTCTTCAAGATATTCAGCAGTTACTCAAAGAATTCGAATCCATTTCTGAACAATTTTTAAATCCTTTGTCCGATGATGAAATGGATGCCTTATTAATGCGCCAAGCAGAATTACAAGATCAAATTGATCAAAAAGATGGTTGGGATATTGATCGTCATATTTCCATTGCGATGGATGCTCTGAGATGTCCTCCCAAAGATACAAAGATTGATCATTTATCTGGAGGAGAAAAACGACGTGTTGCACTGTGCCGTTTATTATTACAAAAACCAGATTTGTTGTTATTGGACGAACCAACAAACCATTTGGACGCAGAATCGGTTGCGTGGCTTGAAAAACATTTAAAAAATTACAAAGGCACCATTGTTTTAATCACCCACGATCGTTATTTTTTAGACAACGTGGTGGGATGGATTTTGGAATTAGACCGAGCGGAAGGGATTCCTTTTGAAGGAAATTATTCGGCTTGGCTTGAAAATAAACAAAAACGCTTGGTACAAGAACAAAAACAAAAAACGGCCAAGGATAAGCAAATGGATCAAGAATTGGAATGGATTCGCCAATCGCCCAAAGCACGTCAAAGCAAAAGCAAAGCCCGTATTCAGGCTTATGAAGCATTGCTACGTGAGGACGGAAAAAATGATATTCAAGATGGAACCATTTTTATTCCGACCTCTGAACGTTTGGGGGATGTTGTCATCGACGCCAAACACGTGTCTAAATCTTATGGTGATCGTGTATTAATTGATGATTTATCCTTTTCTTTACCAAAAGGCGGAATTGTTGGAATTATTGGCCCCAATGGTGCTGGAAAATCAACCTTAGTTAAAATTTTAACCGGGCAAGTGCAACCCGACCTCGGAACCTTAAAGGTAGGGGATACAGTCCATATGGCCTACGTTGATCAATCGCGTGAGGATTTACATGATAATTGGAATGTGTGGGAAGAAATTTCTGACAAAAACGATGTGATTCCTTTAGGTAAAAAAGAAGTCCCATCCAGAGCATATGTCTCATGGTTTGGTTTTAAAGGCAGCGACCAACAAAAAAAAATGAACATGCTCTCTGGTGGTGAACGCAACCGCGTCCATTTGGCAAAAATATTAAAATCTGGAGGCAATGTCTTATTTTTGGACGAACCGACGAATGACTTGGATGTGGAAACACTGAGATCCTTAGAAGAAGCCTTACTGCAATTTGCAGGATGTTGCGTAGTCGTCAGCCATGATCGTTTCTTTTTAGATCGCATCGCCACCCATATTATGGCATTCGAAGGTGAAGGTAAAGTTATCTTTTTTGAAGGCAATTACCAAGCTTATGAAGATGATTATCACAAACGATGTGGCTTTGACATTAAACCGTTTAAATATAAGCCCTTGGCCCGATAAAAATCGAACAAGCTGGTCATTTTACTGTGACCAGCTCTTGGGATTATTTAATAAATCTCTTTTGAAACCTTTTTTCTCATAGAGAAATACTAGGCGCCTTGAAGCGAAGAACCTAAGTGTACATGCATCGGAGTAATGCAGAAGGTCTACTGAAGAAAATTCATACAAAACAATAAAAGAGTATCTTTTGAATTTCTGGCGATTGACCACGAGAAATACTAGGTATTTATTTTATAAATTCCTTGTTCAATCGCCATATGCATATTAGCCAAAAACCATCCTTCTTTTGTTCCGCAATCAAATCGCTCTCCATCAAAAAAATAACCATGCAAATGGCAATGGTTAATGGTTCTCTCCAAATTGTCAGTCAATTGAATTTCTTCACCAACACCTTTTTCTTTGTGTATAGTTACGAAACTTTGGGACATTATTTTAAAGATAAGGAAAAGAAAGGTAACTACTCAGGTTAGTTGGTTAAAATCATGATATAATTTTTTATACGTAAAATGAATTGATATGGACATTTTTAATGTGTGGTATTTCTGGAATTGTTAATTTTGGTGGTGTGGATCCAACGAGTGTTTTACCTCTTCACCAAGCTTTATCCCACCGAGGACCTGACGCCGATGGGTTGTGGTCAAAGGATCCAGAGGTTGTACTTGCGCATCGCCGTTTGTCTATTCTTGATGTGTCTGCCCAGTCCCATCAACCGATGGAAGATGACAGTGGTCGCTTTGTCATTTGTTTTAATGGAGAGATTTATAATTTCAAGGATTTAAGGGCTGATTTAGCGCGTCAAGGGGCATCATTTAGGACCACCGGTGATACCGAAATTATTCTGAAATTATGGCAACAAAAAGGTATCAAGGCAGTTGATGATTTAGAAGGCATGTTTGCCTTTGCCATGTGGGATCGCCGGGATAAAACTTTGCATTTGGTTCGTGATCGTTTTGGAGAAAAGCCATTGTTTTACACGCAAAATTCTTTAGGGCTTTTATTTGCGTCGGAATTAAAGGCACTCATGGCACACCCTTCCATTCAAAAATCTTTCAATAGAGATGCGTTGATTGATTACCTGACCCTTGGGTACGTGACAACGCACAATTGTATCATAGACGGCATTCACAAATTACCTCCGGGGCACCACCTCACTTTATCGCCGCAAAAGGGGGCAGTTGTTCAACAGTATTATGATTTAGCTGCCGTTTTTAAAGCTCCCAAGCACACAGGATCCGATGATGATCTGATTCAAGAGTATTTAGCCCGTTTTGACCGTGCCGTTGCGCAAACCTCCATCAGCGATGTTCCATTGGGATTATTTTTAAGTGGCGGTCTTGACTCATCCTCCATTGCGGCGTCGATGGTGGCCCAAGGACAAAATCCACAAGCTCTCACCATTGCCTTTGAACAAGAATCCTTTAATGAATTGCCCAAGGCGCAAGAGGTTGCGAAACATTTAGGTGTCTCTTTAACCCACCACACCCTTACCATGAATGATATGACGAATCATTTAGAGACAATCGTATCGGCGTGCGATGAACCGTTTTCAGACACGTCAATGGTGGCCATGTATCACGTGTGTAAAATGGCAAAACAACAATTTACGGTGTGTTTATCGGGAGACGCAGGGGATGAATTGTTTGCGGGCTATGAAACCTATAAGGCCGATCAAGTGAAGCGGTTTATTCCTTTGCCTTTATCATTTTTAAATCCATTGATCCCAACAACCCTTGGAAAGGTCAGTCTGGATTATAAATTAAAGAAATTTTTTAAAGGCACCCATTATCACCCCAGCCAAGCCCATTTCTTTTGGAGAACGATCTTTGATCATCCTTCTTATATAGACTCTAGCTTTAAGGGGCTTCGCTCTTTTTATAGCGACGTCAAAGGAGTAAAATCCATAGATCAGCATATGTATTTTGATATCAAAACATGGCTTGTGGATGATATTTTGGTTAAAGCCGATCGTTGCAGCATGGCCCATTCTTTGGAGGTGCGCACACCGTTTTTAAACCATACCCTGGCGGAATTCATCATACGCCTACCGACACATAAAAAATTACGTCACATGACAACCAAATATTTGTTTAAAAAATCGCAGGAAAAACGATTACCCCATGATATTATTTACGGTAAAAAAGAAGGATTTAGCATTCCGGTTGGCCATTGGATTTCTGGCGAAACAAAGGATCAGATTATGGCAAGCCCCTTGATTAAAGACTTGTTGGGACAAAAGAAAGTGGAACATCTGATCACTGAACATGGCCGCCATCACTATGGATACCACCTCTTTACCTTGTTATGTCTAAGCTTGTGGGAGAAAAAATGGGGGTTATGATTTAGGCTTTGTCCCAGACCCAATGACCTGAAGGCCTATTTTTTGACATCCTGGAAGACGAATGAGTAGCTTGTCAAGTGCAATAAATGCTTTTACAATCCAAGAAATTCCTGGCACAAAACGGAAAAGGCGATTAAAAATCAGCACATCGCTGTTCATAAATAAGCAAAAACCTAAAACGGCAAATGTTCGATAAGTCATGTCTTTAAATCCAGCTTCGTGAAGAACTGGGAGCGTTTCTTCCAACCGAAGAGGACGTTCGGTTTCGTGGTCTAAGGCACTGGAGAGTCTATACACAACTTTACGAATTCCCTTCCACAACCAAAAATCATCAGCTAGCTCTCTAAAAATAAAACGTCCACCGGGTTTTAAAATGCGGTAAATTTCACTGAATAATTTTTCCCGGTTATTGACGTGATGAATACCACCAAACATGAAAACATGATCCAAGGATCCATCTTGAATGGGGATATTGAGTGCGTCTCCTTGAACAAGGGTGACTTTATCTGCACATGACGACAAACGGTGTTGCGCAGCCTCCAACATTTTTAACGATATATCTACACCAATTCCGTGTTCATAATGATTTTTTTAATAGCAATAAGGCTTCGCCATGTCCGCAACATATCTCAGCAATACTCCCCAAATGCGTTGGAAGTTCTTTCAGAGTCTCTTGGTCCATATAATTGGTATAGGTCATCGTATGTGGATAAGAAAAATTTTCAACGTATTTGTGATAAATTTTATCGTAGTGTTCTTGTTGCGCCATGGAATCAGCAGGTAAATCTTCAGATTTAATGGCCACATGAATCCCGTTTGGCAAGGTTTTAAGAATTTGATTGGTATTAATCATTTAAAGGACTACTTAATTTTTTTGTAATAAAATAAGACCACTCACTCCAAAAGGAGAATGAATAGATGGTGCCAACATGACATCAATTTTAAAAATAGCATCTAAAATTGTATTAATGGGCCCACAATTCAATTCATTTTCATTTTTAACAACGTTAAAAAATGCCATTATTTTTCTGGAAATAAGTATTGGTAGGTACAATAAAAAATTAAAATGGAAACTCTTTTTAATTAAAAAACCATTATTTTGAAATATTTTTTTGATAGCATTAAAACGATATCTTCTTTTGTGCTGAGCAATCATATCATGCCCCCCCCACAAGTGCATATAAAGTGGAACTGTACACAGCATAAAACCGCCTTTTTTTAAAACTCGGTGACACTCTTTGATAGCAGCTACATCATTGTCCAAATGTTCCAAAACATCTGTCATTAAAATAAGATCAAAAGACTCATGATCAAAAGGATTTGAAGCCGCGTCTCCAATCACAACTTCTCCTAATTTTTTTGATTCACAAAAATGTTTAGATTGCTCTGAGATATCCATGCCTACATAATTAGAAAGACCCATTTCTTTTAACATGCGTAAATTTGTTCCAGAGCTGGAGCCAATATCTAGAATTTTAAAATTTTTGATATCAAAAGATGATAATATTTTTTGAAACAGATAACGTCTTCCTTTAAACCACCAATGGTTTTGTTCGACTTTTGATTCAATTTCATAAGCAAAAAAATCCATATATTTTACCTCTTCTAATTAATAATTTTTTTGATGTGATAAGGTTTTTTATCTTGAGATTCGTAGTATGTCCGAGACATCACTTCCGCCAAAAGACCTAATAAAATAGACATAATCCCAAGAACAAATAATGTTGTGGACAGCATAGGAAGGGGTGTTACAATTAACGGCGTATGGTCAAAAAATTTCCAATAAAGCGCCACCAGCAATGATAAAAAACTAAACCCTAAGCATATCAATCCAAACATTCCCATGATATAAATTGGTTTGTTGATGTATTTTTGTAAAAACTTAACAACAATTAAATCAAGCACAACCTTGAAAATACGATTAATGCCGTACTTTGATGTTCCCTCTGTTCTTGGATAATGGTTCACAGGAACCTCTTTAACCTTTCCACCAAACCATGATGCGTAAATAGGGATGAAACGATGCATTTCTCCGTAAAGACGAACGTGTTTAATGATATCTCTTTTATAGGCTTTTAAAGAACATCCATAATCGTGAAGGGATACTCCTGAGACTTTCGATATGATTTTGTTGGCAATTTTAGAGGGTAATGTTCTGAGAAAACGATTATCTTTACGATGGACTCGCCATCCCGACACCACATCATATCCCTCATTCAAATAGGATAATAGCATAGGGATGTCAGCCGGATCATTTTGATTATCACCATCCAATGACACAATAATATCATGGGAAGCTGCTTCTATTCCGGCCATCATTGCCGCCGTTTGTCCGTAATTTTTTGCAAATTGAATGACTTTGACACAAGGATCACTTTTGGCAATGGCCTCAAGAATAACAGGTGTTTGATCGGCACTGCCGTCATCAACAAAAATCATTTCATAAGATGCATAGTTTTGAATAACAACCTTAATTTTTTTGTACAACGATTCCACGTTACCTTCTTCGTTATAAAAAGGAACAACAATACTAAGCACGTTGATATAACCTTTGATAAAGAATGACACCCAATATTAAAAACATGATCATTGAGGGCATAATATAACGCATCTCCAGATGAATTGTTGCATAGATCCCAATAAAAATCCAATTTGCTAACCATAAAGGGAAAAGAGGCAAAAGGTTTAAATCCTTTCGTTTAAATGCAAGATATGGAAAAATAAGTCCCATTAATAAAATAAAGAACAACCGAATTCCCACATCAATTCCATGGGCTACATTATAAATATTTTTCTTAAGTGGTGAAACTCTCATAATTTTTTGCGCACATACATCTGGTTGATCCCTGTCTAAATACTTTATTAATCCTAAAACAGGAATAAAAATAAGAGATTCATAAAAGCGTTTCCATGAGGATTCAATCATTTCAATTGGGTGGGTAAACCACAATTCTTTAAATTTTTTTTGGTTAATCCTTGCAATATCTAATGCATTCAAACCGAATTCTTTATGCAAAACATTAATTCCTTTGAAAAATTCATCCATCCCATCTTCTGTAAAGCAATTGAAATAGATGGGTCCTAATTTATCTACCGGTGTGTCTCCTTGATACATATTGATGGACGGATGATCTTGGCAAAACTCTCCAAAAGTT
>JALRGP010000037.1 GCA_023259685.1 Alphaproteobacteria bacterium
ATCAAAGGTCAAAGTAGTCGAAAATTACTCATGGAGTTCGATTTGTTAAAAAAGAGATATTGGGGACAACATTTGTGGGCTAGGGGATACTTTGTTGTGAGTGTTGGTCACGTTCATGCTGAAGAAGTTCAAAAATATATCGAACAACAGGAAGAGCATCATAAAAAAGATGATTTTAAAATTTCAGAGTTTTAAAGCGTTTACCAAACTATCGGCTTTAGCTGATAGCAGTTGATATTAATAAAAACAATCGTCAAGATCCTGTTAATGGTGCTCACGGTGGAGTGGTGCGTGCGAATACCCAAAGCACACAGCTTCACTTGAGCAATCAGATGTTTCCACACGATCCCAATCAAATAGAAATGATTCATACATCATCAGCAAACGTCAGTGATGGTGAGGGCATTCATATTCAAAACGTGTTTGGACTGGAAACTCAAGATGCAGTAGCTGTTGATCTTATCAACTTATTAAAAAGACCAAGCAATGATTTACAAAACGTTGAAACGACAGTAGAACAGCTGAAAACTTGATTAAGTAATGGTAAGAACCTATCTATTGAGCTTCGTTGCAATGTTTTGCGTGTACTTGTGAATTACAAAAAAAGCTAATACACAAAAGCTCTACATGACCTTTTAAATAGTGAAAATCTATCATGTGACTCCCGTACTTTAGGATGGATTGCTTTGATTAACGCTACTCATGATCAAACAAATGTTGGAGCGTTGATTGATTTATTGATGACAGAAGGGCATACAATTAACCGTTCTTTAAAGGTCCAAGGATGGATAGCTATATTCAACTGTAAGCTTCAAAAAAATGATCAAGGGAAAGATTCTCCACAAGATATCAATGCTAGAAAAGAACATATTATATCAGCCTATGCTCTATGGTCAAAATATCCTTTGTTGCAAGCATGTTTATTAAAAGCAATATATTGTCATTATTGGATTTATAAGTATGGATTACGTGTGGATGGTAGAGACATGTCAATGGAAGATTTTCAAATAGAAATAATGGAAGGACTATCGGAATGAGTTAAACATCATAAAGTTAAATGTAATGAAGAGATAATGGAATTTTTTCATAAAAATTATCAATATTTTAAGTCTAAAGAGACAACAAATTCAAGAAAAAGAGAGGGCAAAGCGAAAGATAAAGGTTTAGTACTTTTCGAATCTGGGCACGATAAAAGACACAAACAAACTCAAAGTAGCGACAAAGAAGAAGGAGAAATTACAGATACAGATTAGGGCGTTTTTTTAAAAAACAAGGCTCTTACCTGCCCGTTTTGGGTAAGAGCTAGATTATTGAGATCGTCAATCTCAATAATCTGTGTTTCTTTACACCCCCCGCCCCAAACGGGACCGGGGGTGAGCATGGTCATATTGTTGAATTAAATGTTTTTTGTTCACCTTGGTATACACCTGGGTCGATGATAAACTTTGGTGCCCCAGTAATTCTTGGATTGCCCTTAAATCTCCGCCTGCTTCCAAAAGGTGTGTCGCACAGCTGTGGCGAAGGGCGTGGGGTGTTAAGGTTTTTGGTAGCATATTTAAAGACCTGTACTCTTGAATTGTTTTCCTTACCACCGAACCGTTCAGGCGTTTTCCTTTAACCCCGTAAAACAGAGGACTTTTATCGTGTTTTTCTTGGTGATAAGGGCACATAGACAGATATCCATCGATGGCGTCTTTGATGGGCTGCGGCAAGGGGAGGCGTCGTTCTTTTCTACCCTTTCCCATGACAATAATCACATCTCCTTGGACGTCGCCACGGCAAATACTTAAAGTTTCTTCGATACGAAGACCCAATCCATACATGATCATGACAATGCAATGATCACGTTTTCCAACCCATGGAATTGTACTGGTCTCATCAATATCTTTGACAAGGGCCATGGCTTGGTCTTGGTTGAGTGGACGCGGCAGAGTTTTTTCAACCTTTGGAAAGCTCACATCCCAAAAAGGATGATTTTTTAAATTCAAAAATCGTGTAAATTTTTTAAGACTACACAAATGGCGTTTCAAAGTTTTTTTACATGCTTTAGATTGAACAAACTTATGTAGATCATTCATTTTTAAGAATGAAAAAGCCTCGAGCGTATGAATGTTTAAAAATGAGCATAATAACCGCAGGTCGCTGTCATAAGAAACGATCGTCAGGTTTGCGTAATTTTTCATTCTTAAATCATTTAAAAAATCTTGGATACATTGGTAAATGGTCATGTTTTTTTTATTTTTAGTTTTGATAACACATAACAAACAAATGCCGTTGTCGATATGCTAATTCCTGAAGGCACATCAAAAAACCATGCAGCCCACAGTCCTAGTATCATGATTACCGCCGTTACTAAAAAACTATACACCAGCATAGTCACAGGAGAATGAGAAAAATCATACGATACAGTTGGCGGCACCACCAAAATCATTGGAAGCAACAATGATCCCACACATGTCATACCGATTTGGCACGTTAAACCTAATATGATATAAAAAATCCATTGATACACCTTGATATTGATGCCGTCAACTTTTGCCAAATCAGCGTCAAAGGTCCATAAAATAATTTGCCTGTAAAATTTTAAAAGCAGCCCTATTCCCATGACACATAAAACCATCACAATGGCAATATCTTGAGGGGTGATTAAAAAGATATCGCCAAATAAATAATTAACAAGGGGTGTGCTAAGAGGATGAAGCGATAAAATCAACATCGCAATCGCAAGAGCCCCATAACTCATAATCAAAATATGTTGAGCGTGATATTGAAATAAAAATGAATAACCAACCGTCATCAATAATGACATGCACGGCGCCGGCAGATGGTACATATCACCAACGACACTTCCTAACATAACACCATGCGACAAAGCGTCAACGGCATAACTTTTTTGATGCCATACAATAAAACATCCACAAAGACTCAATAGTAAACTTAAGGGTAAAATTCCCCATACAACATAATCAAACATAGGTTGAAACCAAGCATTTAAAAACATCGCCGCGGTGTTCAAAATTTTTAAATTGGTCAAAGCTGGCGCAAGCAGGAGACAGTAAAATACAGCATGGCGAATTTTTAGATTGCTTTGCATCCAAAAAAGCAGCCTGGGTTGCTTCTTCCATGGTTTTAAAAACGTGATGAGGGTCATCTTTTAATTGACCGGATAATATGGCAGCGTCTTGTCCAAATACATACGCGCATTGAACGAAAGACGGTAACGGTAAACATGGCTTGATCCCTGTGTCTTTTGATATTCCTCCAATAATCCAAAAAATTTTATACGTTGAAAAGCTGTTCAATGCAATCGTAGCCGACTCTCCATTGGTAGCCTTTGAATCATTGATAACAATCATGTCATCATTTTGATAAACAATCTCTTGGCGGTGAGAAAGGCCTTTATAGGTTGCAAGTTTTTGAATGAGGGTTTGAACATCACCATTAGAATGGATTAAATAAGCCATGGCAGCAGCGGCAATGTTTTCCCGTTGATGACGCGCTGTTCCAAGGGTGCACGTATATGCGTAAGACTGACCCTGATATATAAGGCTATCCTCTAAGACACATATGTCTGCGCTGTGATTGTGGGTGGATACGGTCATCGCATTTGGATAACGGTTTTTAAGACTGACGCCGATATCATGGTCAATGACAACAATGCGATGTCTTGCGTCATAAAATATTTTTTCTTTGGCGCTTTGATAGGCTTCGATAGTTTTATGTTTGTCTAAATGATCCGGCGTCAGGTTTAAAAAAATGGCAATATCTAAGTTAAGTATTTGGGACAAATGCAACTGAAAGGAAGATAACTCTAATACATAAGTGTGAGACGGTGCCATCGTTAAACAAGGAATACCAATATTTCCCCCCATGGAAGAGCCATCAATCAAATGATGAATGAGGGAAGTTGTGGTGGATTTTCCATTTGTTCCAGTGATCCCAATTGTGACAGATTGTTGTTTTTTGTAATCAAAAAATAAATCAATATCCGTTATGATGGGAACGAATCTGCGACGTCCTTTCTCCAAAATTGGATGATTAAAGGGAAGCCCTGGGCTTGCAATGACCGTTGACACATACGACCAATCGACCTGCGGTGAAAGTTTGTCATCAAAAACGGTGTAAGAGTCTTTTGTATTGTTAAAAAATTCTACAACCGACTCACCAGTTTTGCCGAGTCCTGCAATTAAATAATGATTATGCTTTTTCATGAGGATTATAGGGTTCTTTTGCAAACTTTAATAACATGCCACCAACAATCATCAGAACAATCATAATGATAAATGACAATTGAAAATCATGACATGTGTACAGGCGAATGGAGCCGTGGGATGTTATTTCCATATCACCGCTCGATACACGGTCTAAGGCCCATCCGATGATGGGTGGAATAACCAAAGCACTTGCCATTACAAGAGAATTTGTAAACGCAACGGCGGTTGCGCTGGCTTCGGGCGGAGAGTGTTCTTTAACGGCGGTAAAATATAAAATTTGCCCTCCGCTGATAATACCCATCATCAGCAATATAAAGCAATTAACATAAAAATTTGTGATTGTTCCGTAAATAACCACCACAAGAAGACCCACGGTTAAAAAACACGACCACGTCATCACCTTTAACCTAGAACGAAGATGCTCGGATATAAACGGTGCAATCATACTGCCAATACCCATGCCAACCAATACCATAATGCCAGCGTTGGCGGCCACTTGGTTATCAATATGAAATTTTTTCATTAAAAAAGGAATTCCCCACAGTTCCGCAAAAACGCACAAAGGTAAGTACATCATGCAGCCGTATAATCCAATCAACCAATTGTCTTTTTTTCTGACAATCATTTTTAAATCTTTTAATATATGGAATGATGCGCTTGAACGATGTTGGTTTTTGATCAATACCAAAGAGATCATTCCAATGATCAACCCAGCAAAACTTAAAACATGTAGTGCATGAACCCAAGAAGTGTGATGTGCTAACATAGCAAAAGGTTTTCCACCAAAGGATCCCCCTAATGTTCCCATAAACATGGTGACACCTGAAATGATGGCAAACATAGACGGATTTTTAAAAAAACTGCCAATTTTGGCACAACTCATGTAGGCGCAAGCGGATCCCATTCCCATTAAAAAACGCCCTCCTTGGGCAACTATCATATCTGACGATGATGTAAATAATATACAACCAATAACACACAATAAAGAAGATAACCCAATCACTAATTTAGGCCCAATACGATCCACAATAAGTCCGCACGGTATTTGTAAAGGAACATAGGCTAAATAATAAAAAGATGACATGACGCCAAGCATTGTGGACGATATCGTAAAATGAGACATTAAATCTTGGGTGATGACACTTGGGAATGCTCTTAAAATATACTCATAGAGATAAAACAACCAAGCAACAATCAGTGAGATCCACATTATATTCTTAATGTATTTCCTTGAAAAAGGGTACCATTTTTGATAAAAAAAATGAAAATTTATACTTATCAAAGAAATTTCGCCTCATGATATATGTTGTTTCTACCTGCCATTATTTCAACTGCGGAATCAATCGCCGTTAACCCTGCTCCAATAATGACTGTTGTTTGTTCTAAATGTAGTGGATTTTTTAAATGGAGCCCCATTAAATAATCGCTTGCGAAATGCACGTTTTTTAAAGATTCGTAGATTTTGGGCACATAAGGAGCCCCAGCCCCCGTTGCCAAAATAATTTTATCAGCCCCAAGATCTGAAAACACCTCTTCAATAGTAATTTCACTTCCCACGCGAACCCCAGATAACAAGGTAAAATGAGGACGTCTTTGCAACAAAGTACGAAGCACGTTAAGATATCCCTTGTTCCAACGTTTTGTAATGCCATAATCCATAATGCCACCAAAACCTGTGCCAATGTTACTATTGACAAGAGCTGTGGCATCTTTGATTGCTAAATGCCATTCTTTTGGAAATTCTGATACAGCCATACCCTCGATCATGATCACCTCAAATCCACGTTGCAATAATTCATAAGACGATGCCATTCCCGAAGCTCCAGATCCAACCACCACAATACGGATGCCGTGATACGGTTCAGGTAAAAACATAGAAATATTTAAGGGATTCCAAAGGCTTAATGCATAATAGATTTCAAAGCCATACGCATATTGCATGACTTGATTGAAAATAGTGCTTTCTACGTAAGGTGTATCAACAGGTTCTTGTTTTTGAAAAATACATGAACGGACGCAATCATAACAAATGCGATGACCTGTGGCCGCAATCAATGGATTGTCAATCATGGCGGTTGCCAGTGCACCGATAACATGTCCTTCACGATAAAGGTGATGCATTAAGGATATTTTTTGTCCCAAAGGACACCCTTCCTTTAACGGTGTCTCTGTTTTTAATCCTCTGGTGCATGAATCTTTATCTCGTTTATGACAAATTAAACAGTAATGACTGTGGGATAGCGCTTTGGATGGATCCAGATCATTTGGAAAAGCCTGATCTTCTTGATGCTTTTTTGAATGAAACACAATAGAATGCGGAAAAAATTTTTTTCCTTTTCCAATTATTGCCCAAACAGCATAGGCTCCCAAAGATTCTTTGGAATACTCTTGGTTGTCAAGAGCCTTGATAAATACATCCTCATCCATAAAGGGCAAAGGAGGATCATCTGATTCGTTCAAATTTTGACATTGGATCAAGGCATATCTTTGCACAAAATCCCTTTGGATATGAATTTTTTTGATCACCAAAGGATCAACCCAGAAAAGTGAATTTTTAAAAAAATCGTCTAAATAAGTCGCCAATTTTTCAATTAGCTCCTCATCAATGATATGATCACGCCGAGATTTTAGTAATTGATCTTTTAAAACACCCGGTATAAAGGCCAAAAATAGTTCATCTAGTTGATGAACGTTGTCCTCACGACAAGGTGTTTTAAAAAACACGATAACTGTTTACGATGCGATGGTTTGAACCAAATTTACGGAAGGGGTGTGGTTTGGTTTGCGTTCAATGTGCACACCGCATGACCTTAACTTGTGTTCAAAATTTTCATAACCACGATCCAGATGATAAACTCGATTTAAAACAGTTTTTCCTTCTGCTGCTAAAGCCGCCAGAACTAAAGAGACTGACGCCCTTAAATCGGTCGCCATCACAGGAGCCGCTTTTAATGGATATTGACCTTCAACAATCGCCTTGTGCCCTTCAACCGTGATATTGGCACCAAAACGCCGAAGTTCTGGCACGTGCATAAAACGATTTTCCCATATATTTTCCAATACCGTTGACGTTCCTTTACACACGCACATCAAAGCCATTAATTGTGCTTGCAGATCGGTCGCAATGCCCGGATAAGGAGACGTGGAAATATCAAATGATTTTAAAGAATGTCCAGGGTGAGATACATAAATTGAATCGTCAGTTGTTTTGATAATGGCACCAATACTTTTAAGAACATCTAAAAAAGAATTTAAATAGGATGGGTCTGTATTATGTAAAGTTACGTCACCGCCATACATAAGGGGAGCGACACAATAAGTGCCAGTCTCAATACGATCGGGTATCACAGAGTGAATGGCACCATTCAAGGAAGACACCCCCGTAATGGTAATCGTTCCTTTGAGATCGTTATGGATATCAGCACCTATTTTAACGAGTAAATCACACAGATCATTAATCTCAGGTTCTTGAGCTGCATTCGTTAACGTGGTGACGCCGTTTGCCAAAACTGCGGCCATAATCATATTCTCGGTTCCAGTGACGGTCACAACAGGGAAATGAAAATCACACCCTTGGAGACCATTTTGAGGCGCCTTGGCATGGATATTGCCACCGTCAATGGTGATGTGGGCCCCCATTTTTTCAAATCCTTTTAAATGGATATCAATGGGACGCACACCAATAGCGCACCCACCAGGAAGAGATACGATGGCTTGGCCATAACGTCCTAAAAGAGGGCCTAAAGCTAAAATGGATGCTCTCATTTTTCGAACTAAATCATAAGGAGCCTCTGACGTTTCGATATGTGCAACATTTAATGATATAATATCGTGAGACTTCCAATGAATAGCTGCCCCTAAGTGTTCTAAAACACTGATCATCGTTGCAATATCACCCAAACGTGGGATGTTTTTAAGAATGATTTCTTTATCTGTCAGCAAGCTTGCGCACATTAAAGGAAGTGCCGCATTTTTTGCGCCACTGATTCGAACGTCACCTTTTAACGTTTGTCTGCCAATAATTTCAATTTTATCCATGATCTTTTATTGATATTTGTTCAATCTTCATTATAGCGTGATCTATTTTTTCAAGGCAATACTTTTTTAAAATTTGTCCTTGTTCAAAAATTTTCATGGATTCCTCAAGGCTGACTTTTCCTTCTTCAAGTTGTTTAACGATTTTATCAAGTTGCTCAAGAGCTTCTTCAAAGGATAGAGATAAAGACATGATTAAAATGTCTGTATGTAATATTTATTATAGATCATTTATGTTTGAAAAAAGAATTTTTTCGTTACGGAGGGGTTCGATTAAAAGTGGGGAGGGAAAGAAAAGTATGGTTCTTTTTTAAAACAGATGATTTTTTGGGTATTCATTAAGAGAATTTTTAACAAAAATATTTTATTTTTGGTTGTTTTTTTTTGTGTTTATTATTTTTTTACGAAAATGGTAAAAATTAATATTTTTTTAATCTTTTTATGCTACCCGTGAGAATCACAAAGTGAATCAAACGCTGAAACACATTTACCCCAAGTAGGGAGGGTGGAGGTTTGGGATGAGTGAATATCTAAAAAAGTTAACAAATAGTTAATAAATTATGAATAAATCGTTAATTTTCTAAAAAAATAAAAATTGATTTCTAATTTAAAAAATAATATAATTATAAAAAATTCATTACCCTACTTTTAATCGCACCCCCCAGCAGGGCCTACGCATGAAAATTTGTGGTAAATTTACAGCAAGAATAGAAGGGATTTAAAAGCCAAGTAATACATGTGACATTTAAT
>JALRGP010000038.1 GCA_023259685.1 Alphaproteobacteria bacterium
TTAGCATGTATTACTTGGCTTTTAAATCCCTTCTATTCTTGTTGTAAATTTACCACAAATTTTCATGCGTAGGCCCTAGCATTTCTCTATTAGAAAAAGATTTCGAAAGAGATCTAGTATATATAATAGTATTTAAAAAAATACCTCCTATAACGCATGTTAGAGGAGGTATCGCATCATTAAAATCTAAGCAACTTCTTCTTGAGACTCATCAAACTCTTGGAATTGCCCCATAAAGTTTCCTTTTTCATATTCTAAATCTCGCATCTTTGCGATCTTTTTCAAACGACGTCCCACTTCACCAGTTCCGGCTGGAATTAAACGACCGACGATGACGTTTTCTTTTAATCCCGCCAACACATCTATACGTCCAGATAATGAAGAATCAGTCAAGACCCTTGTGGTTTCTTGGAATGATGCCGCAGAGATGAAGGAATTCGTGTGTAAAGATGCCCTTGTAATACCTTGCAGTACCGGGAATCCAACCGCAGGCGCTTTGTTATCTTTAATCAATGCTTTGTTGACCTTGTCAAAATACAAACGATCTATTTGCTCACCAACCACAAACTCAGAATCACCTTTTTGCGTGACTTCTGTTTTTTGCAGCATCTGACGGACCACAATTTCAATATGTTTATCATTGATAGGAACACCTTGAAGATGGTAGACCTTTTGAATTTCGCTGACCAAATAACCGGCCAACGCTTCAATACCCAAAATACGCAAGATATCTTGCGGAACCAAGCTACCGTCAACGAGAAGATCACCTTTTTCAACCACGTCTCCTTCATGAACAACGATATATCCACCCTTTGGAACAAAATATTCCACAGGTTTATCCATCTCATTTTGAGGAACCACGATCAAACGGCGACGGCTTTTGTAATCTTTACCAAATTCAATGCGTCCAGCAATTTCTGACAAAATCGCAGGATCCTTTGGAAGACGTGCTTCAAATAATTCAGATACGCGTGGTAAACCACCGGTAATGTCACGTGTTTTCTTTGTTTCTCTTGGGATACGAGCAATAACATCGCCCGGCTGAACCAATGCATTGTTATCAACGGTAATGATCGTATCCATAGGCAAGAAGTAACGTGCTTCTGTTCCAGAAGACAATAAAATAGGTTGACCTTTATCATCCCGCAGTTGCAACATAGGGCGCAATTCTTGTGAGCGCGCCTGTTGTTTCCAATCTAATACAACGCGACTGAAAATACCGGTTGATTCATCGACAACCTCGCGCATAGATAAATCTTGGACCAAATCAACATAATGAACATGCCCTTCTTTTTCTGCAACGAATGGTGTTGTATACGGATCCCATTCGGCCAAGATTTTTCCTTTTGTAATTTTCTCTTTTTCATCAACCAACAAACGTGTACCATAATTGATACGGTATGCAATTTGCTCACGCCCACGGCCGTCTACAATCACAATTTCACCATTACGTGAGACCACAATTTTATTACCATGGCGGCTCACAACACATAAAATATTTTTGAACTTAACCTTACCATCATGAGATGATTCAAGATTCGATTGTTCAACACCACGTTGCGCCACACCACCTACGTGGAACGTACGTAGCGTCAACTGTGTACCAGGTTCACCAATCGATTGAGCCGCAATCACACCGACTGCCTCACCGATGTTGACCAAATTGCCACGCGCTAAATCACGTCCATAACACTTTGCACACACGCCAAATTGGCTTTGACACGTTAATACAGAACGGACGTAAACCTCTTGCACGTCAATGGCTTTAACGGTTTCAATGCAATCTTCATCCAATAACGTACCATTTTCAATAGCAACCTCTCCGTCATCGTCTTTAATGTCTCCTGCTGTACATCGTCCCAAAATTCTTTCATACAAGGACGACACAACGTTCTTACCTTCAATGACCGATGTAATTCTAAGACCACGAGATGTTCCACAATCCTCTTCGTGAACAATACAATCTTGAGCCACGTCAACTAAACGACGTGTCAGATAACCAGAGTTTGCCGTTTTAAGAGCTGTGTCGGTCAAACCTTTACGCGCACCGTTCGTTGAAATAAAGTATTCAATCACATTCAAACCTTCTTTAAAGTTTGAGATAATTGGTGTTTCAATGATGTCCCCGGTTGGTTTCGCCATCAAACCTCTCATACCGGCCAGCTGTTTCATCTGGGCCACGGATCCACGTGCTTTGGAGTGAATCATCATATACACAGAGTTAAATGGATCGGTGGGCTTACGGTGTGACATGGCTTTCATCATGGCATCAGCAACCTTATCAGTACATTGATCCCATGCATCAATCACTTTGTTATACTTTTCACCTTGCGTGATCAAACCATCCAAATATTGTTGTTCATACTCAGACACAATTTTTTTCGTTTCTTGGATCATCTTTGATTTATCTTTTGGAATGACAAGATCATCTTTACCAAAGGATATGCCGGCTTTTGTCATGTGAGAAAATCCTAAAAACATCATCTGGTCAACGAACACAACGGTATCTTTTGGTCCACAAAAACGATGAACATCATCAACTAATTGGCTGATATCACCTGAGGTTAACACTTGGTTAATCATGGAATAAGGAATTTTATGACTTTTCGGTAAAATTCTTGAAATCATAAAGCGCCCTGGCGTTGTATCCTCAATTTTATAATGAACTTGGCCGTCCTCATGATAATAAGGAACACGAATCTTAACTTTGGAATGGTAATGTACCAATTTCTTTTCAAGGGCAAGCTCGATTTCAGCGATACCCGAAAATACTTTTCCTTCCCCAGGCATCCCCTCACGAAGTAAGCTTAGATAATAAATACCCAAAACGATATCTTTAGACGGAATAATAATAGGACGTCCACTCGAAGGACTCAAAATATTGTTAGTAGACATCATCAACACACGCGATTCTAATTGAGCTTCAAGAGACAATGGAACGTGTACGGCCATTTGGTCTCCGTCAAAGTCCGCGTTAAATGCTGTACATACAAGGGGATGTAACTGTATCGCTTTACCATCAATCAGTAATGGCTCAAACGCCTGAATACCTAAACGGTGCAAAGTTGGAGCACGGTTCAGTAAAATGGGATGCTCGCGAACCACGTCTTCCAAAACATCAAAGACTTCTGGCTTTTCTTTTTCAACCATTTTCTTTGCGGCTTTTAATGTTGTCGCAAGTCCGTAACGTTCCAATTTTGAATAAATAAAGGGCCTAAATAATTCCAAAGCCATTTTCTTTGGCAAACCACATTGATGTAATTTTAATTCTGGGCCAACCACAATCACAGAGCGTCCAGAATAATCAACACGTTTACCTAAGAGGTTTTGACGGAAACGGCCCTGTTTACCTTTTAACATATCGGCAAGGGACTTCAGAGGACGTTTGTTAGACCCCAAAATAGCACGACCACGACGACCATTATCAAACAATGCATCAACTGATTCTTGCAGCATTCTGCGTTCATTTCGGATAATAATTTCCGGAGCCTTTAAATCAATTAAGCGTTTTAATCTGTTGTTACGATTAATCACACGACGATACAAATCATTCAGATCACTGGTGGCAAAACGTCCACCGTCCAGTGGCACCAAAGGTCTTAAATCTGGCGGAATAACAGGAATGACATCCATGACCATCCAAGATGGATCAATTTTTGCCTTCATGAATAATTCAACTAACTTAATGCGCTTGAGAATCTTTTTCTTTCTTAAATCAGATATATCTTCTTCGATTTCCAAATTTAATTTATCAAATTCAGCCTGTAAGTTAATGTTTTTAAGCATGATCTTTAAAGCTTCGGCACCAATTTCAGCAGCAAAACTGTCTTCACCATAGGTATTTAGCGCGTCATAATATTCATCATCTGATAATAATTGACCGTAACTTAAGGATGTTAATCCTGGATCAATCACAATATAACTTTCAAAGTATAAAACACGTTCCATGTCTTTGAATGTTAAATCCAATATCATGCTAATACGGCTGGGCAGAGATTTGACAAACCATACGTGCGCTACAGGGGATGCTAATTCAATATGCCCCATACGCTCACGACGCACACGTGAAATTGTGACTTCCACATTACATTTTTCACAAACTGTGCCTTTAAATTTTATGCGTTTGTATTTACCACATAAACATTCATAATCTTTCATAGGACCGAAA
The DNA here is from genome assembly GCA_023259685.1 of Alphaproteobacteria bacterium. Classification (GTDB taxonomy): domain Bacteria; phylum Pseudomonadota; class Alphaproteobacteria; order JALRGP01; family JALRGP01; genus JALRGP01. Next base: position 4,169 of record JALRGP010000038.1, read on the forward strand.
ATAGCGGCACAAAATAAGCCGTCTTTTTCTGGCCTAAAGGTGCGATAATTGATTGTCTCTGGTTTTTTTACCTCACCATAAGACCAAGAACGAATTTTTTCAGGACTTGCGACCCCAATACGAATTAAATCAAATTCTGGTAAAATATCACCGTGAATCAAACGTTTTTTTTCTTTAGTTAACAACATCACAAACTCCTAAAATTTTTTCTCAAATTGCATATCCAAACCCAAAGAGCGTAACTCTTTGACCAACACATTGAATGATTCTGGAATACCAAATTCCATATTATCTTCCCCTCTGACGATAGCATCGTAAGCACGTGCACGCCCCGTTACATCATCAGCTTTAGCTGTGAGCATTTCTTGCAGTGTATGAGCTGCCCCATATCCTTCTAACGCCCAGACTTCCATTTCTCCAAATCGTTGACCACCAAATTGTGCTTTACCGCCTAAAGGTTGTTGTGTCACTAAGCTGTATGGACCAATAGAACGCGCGTGAATCTTATCATCAACCAAATGGTGTAATTTTAACATATAAATGAATCCAACTGTCACCTGGCGATCAAATTGTTCGCCGGTACGACCATCGTACAACCACACTTGTCCGGAACGAGAAAGGCCTACTTTTTCAAGTAAATCAGAAATTTGTTTTTCACTGGCACCGTTAAATACAGGCGTTGCGACGGGGACACCTTTTGTTAAACGCTGGCTCATATCCACGAATTCTGATTCACTTAAAGCATCGATGTCTTTCTTATCTTGCGGTGTATCATAAATCTCTCCCAGCCTTTCTTTTGCTTTTTCAAAATCCAAATTATTTGAACGATAATCATCCAACATTTTTTGAACTTGTTTACCGAGCTCAAAGGCAGCTGCACCTAAGTGAGTTTCCAAAATTTGACCGACGTTCATACGAGACGGCAAACCTAATGGGTTCAAGATAATATCAATGGGCGTCCCATCTTCCATATACGGCAAATCTTCAACAGGAACAATTTTTGACACAACACCTTTGTTTCCATGGCGTCCAGCCATTTTATCTCCTGGTTGTAATTTACGTTTAACCGCCACAAAAATTTTGACAACTTTTAAAACTCCAGGAGGCAAATCATCACCACGCTTTAATTTATCAACGTTATTTTCAAAATTTTTATCAAGGGTCGCAATGCTATTGTCAAAGCTTTTTTGAATCTGATTCATCTCTTTCATTTTATCTGCATCAGACAGCACAATGTGTTTCCAATGTATATAGCCGATTTCAGTCAATATCTCTTCAGTAATGATCATTTTGGCTTTCAGTGGCTTTGGGCCTGATTGAACAGCTTGGCCAACTAATAACTTTGCCATACGTTCGAGATAGCTTTTTTGAAGAATTGCTTTTTCTGTATCACGATTTTTTGCAAAAACTTCTATTTCTTGACGTTCAATTGCGATAGATCTTTCATCTTTTTCAACACCTTTTCTTGACAGCACACGCACATCTACAACCGTTCCATATGTTCCAGATGACGCACGCAAAGATGTATCTTTAATATCTGAAGATTTTTCTCCAAACACGGCACGCAATAATTTTTCTTCTGGCGTTACAATGTTTTCACCTTTTGGAGTGACTTTTCCAACCAAAATATCGCCTGGTTTAATTTCGGCTCCAACGTACACAATACCGGCGTCGTCTAAATACTTTAAGGCGCTTGCTGTAACATTAGGAATGTCTTTTGTAATTTCCTCATTGCCCAATTTAGTGTCTCTTGCAGACACCTCAAACTCTTCAATGTGAATCGAAGAAAAGACATCTTGTTGAACAAGACGTTCTGAAATCAAAATAGAGTCTTCGAAGTTATAACCTTGCCATGACATAAATGCCACACGAACATTTCGACCTAAAGCCAGTTCGCCCGTATCAATAGACGGACCGTCAGCAATCATGTCACCTTTTTTCACAACGTCACCACGTTTCACAAGAGGACGTTGATTGATACATGTGCTCATATTAGAACGCTTAAACTTCATCAATGTGTAGATATCCACACCTGTTTTGTTTTCATCTTCTTCTTCTGACAACTTGATAACAATTCTGTACGCGTCCACCTGATCAACAATACCAGAGCGTTTTGCAATCACGCTGGCACCTGAATCTTTGGCCACAACAGCCTCCATACCGGTTCCAACAAGAGGAGCTTCAGCTTTTAATAATGGCACAGCCTGACGTTGCATGTTCGATCCCATCAACGCACGGTTTGCATCGTCGTTTTCCAAAAATGGAATTAAGGATGCAGCCACCGACACAACCTGCTTCGGAGATACGTCCATATAGGTCACAGCTTGCTTTGGAAACATGCTGACTTCCCCTTGTTTACGACATACTACAAAATCTTCTTTAATATTTCCGTCTTTGTCGAGAGAAATACTGGCCTGAGCAATAATATGCTTGCCTTCTTCCCGAGCATTCATATACACAATCTCATCGCTTACTCTGCCATCAACAACTTTGCGATACGGCGTTTCAATGAAACCGTATTGGTTCACGTTTGCATAAATAGCCAATGAGTTGATCAAACCGATATTTGGACCTTCCGGCGTTTCAATGGGACAAATACGTCCATAATGGGTGTGGTGCACATCACGAACCTCGAAACTGGCGCGATCACGAGACAATCCACCTGGTCCCAACGCAGATAACCGTCGCTTGTGGGTGATTTCTGATAATGGATTTGTTTGATCCATAAATTGTGACAACTGAGATGTTCCGAAAAATTCTCTTAAAGCTGCAGCAATAGGTTTCGCATTTAATAAATCATTAGGCATTGCGGCGTTCACATCTGTTGCCCCCATGCGTTCATAAATAGCACGCTCCATTCTAGCCATACCGATGCGAAATTGGTTTTCTAATAACTCACCAACGGAGCGAACACGACGATTAATCAAGCTGTCGATATCATCGACATGGCCGCGCCCATCACGTAATTTCAAAAGGTGTTTTAACATTTCAACAATATCTTGTTTGCGTAAAACGCGCACAGTATCATCTACTTTCAAATTTAAACTTGCATTAAACTTAACACGCCCAACGGAAGACAAATCATACCTTTCTTCATTAAAAAATAGATTTTCAAATAAAATTTCCGCACTTTCCAAGGTTGGCGGCTCACCAGGACGAAGTGTTCTATAAATATCCAACAACGCTTCTTCGCGATTTTGATTTTTATCCATTTGAAGGGTTTTTAACAGGTAAGGACCTGTTGTTTTTTCATCAATAATAACCAGATCAAAAGCATCGATGGATGATGCTTTCATCTTTTCAAGAATATCATTATTGATTTCTTGACCAGCTTCAAAATAGATTTGCCCAGTTTCTTCGTTAATATAATCCCGACCAATGTAGCGACCGATTAAAGATTCATCTTTAATTAAAAATTCACTGACGCCCTGTTCTTGTAATTTTTTGCATAAGCGTTGGGTTAGTTTTGTGCCATTTTCAACCAAAACAGTGTGAGTTTTTGGATCTAAAAAATCAGATGTGATCTTTTGACCGTCCCAATAATCGTGTTCAAAGGGAAAAACAAATCCATCTGAGACTTTTTTATAAGACCAAATTTTATAAAATGTTTGAACGATTTCATCTCGAGACATGCCCGTTGGCGCATCTTTCAAATTCGCCCCAGATACATAAAATGACGGTTTATTTTTTAAACTTTGTCCATCATAATTATCCAGCGCCATTAAAAATGTTGTCAACAAAAATCGGCGACGACGATCAATTCTGGAATGCATAATATCTTTGGGATCAAATTCAAGATCCAACCATGACCCACGGTAAGGCACGACGCGCCCCACATATAGAATTTTTCCAGTGACACTTCCTTTTCCTTTATCACTGTCAAAGAAAACACCAGGACTTCTGTGCATTTGCGAAACAACAACGCGCTCGATACCATTAATAATAAAAGTACCACGGTCTGTAATTAAAGGAACATCAGCAAAATAAACCTCTTGCTCTTTAATGTCACGCATGGATTTTACTTTTGTCACTTCATCAATATCCCATACAATTAATCTAAAAATAACACGTAAAGAAGCGGCATACGTTAAACCTTTTTGGCGACACTCTAATTCGCTAAACTGTGGCGGATCAAAATCATAGCGGTGAAACTCTAATTGAGCCTTGTGACTTGAATCAAAAATAGGAAAACAACTTTGAAATAATTCCAACAACCCCTTTTTTTCTCTTTGTTGATGAGGAACATGATATTGTAAAAATTGTTCATAAGAAACCTTTTGAAGGGCAATCAAGTTTGGAAGTTGTGCAGTTTCAGCGATTGAACCAAAACTTTTGCGAAAACGTTTGCGATCAGTAAAAGACCTAGCCATGGGAATCTCCTGAGAAAATGAAAGACAAAAAAAGACAGATCATACAAGTCCACTGTCAAGGATAGTCAATCATTGCAGAAAAATCAAGAGTAGTCAAATTTTTGCAACAGTTTTCATTTTAGACAAAAAATTATATAGATGATAATATAAATTCGTAATATCAAAATTAGATAAATAAAAATATCTATTCTAATCCAAAGGATATGACAATAAATATTAAGCATTCTTCAAAAAACAAAAACTAAACCTTAGCAATCCCTGAAAAGTATTATGAGACGGAATTCTATGTTAACAAAACATTTATTGAATGGTGTTAATAAAATTCTTCGTGCGTAGGCCCCGGTAACAGTCACAGGGCCTACGCATGAAAATTTGTGGTAAATTTACAACAAGAATAGAAGGGATTTAAAAGCCAAGTAATACATGCT
>JALRGP010000039.1:0-5952 GCA_023259685.1 Alphaproteobacteria bacterium
TCAGGGTGGTTCTTCTGGTTTGTTTGATCTTATTATGCAGGCTGCTCAAGACCTTCTAAAAAGTGAGGGGTAGTGTGGAACCAATTGTTAACATTGCTATCAAGCAAGCTGTGTATTTTATAAACATGAGCGTTCTCCATTTAATTTAAAAATTAATAATAAAAAAAGATGACATTCAAAAACCATTATCTCAAAAATCACCTTGCGCTAATATTAGCCTTACGAATTGTAAAAGGTCAAAAAAGATTTAACCAAAAGGGCAAGATCAACGTGTGAGAGCAAGTTTTTGTAGAAATTTCAGAAAAAAATAGATGCTGCGCGTATTTTATCAACGATGCATTCATAGGGAAATGCTACTGTAAAACATTAAAAATTTGTCATATTATCATTGAATAGGCGATAATAAATTATGCAGACTGCGGGTATGGTGAAATTGGTAGACACGCAAGACTTAGGATCTTGTGGCGTAAGCTGTGGGGGTTCAAGTCCCTCTACCCGCACCAGACAATATAAGTTTACCAATGAAATTTGACATTTTAGAAAAAGATGGTTTTTTAGAGCTGGTTCGTTTATCGATCCCCAAAGATGAATTAAAAAAAGAAACCGCACTTTGGGTTTCTCGAAGACAACCTCTTGTATCAATTCCTGGATTCAGAAAAGGAAAAGCTCCGATTGCGCTTATTCAAAAAAAATACCAAGACACAGCATTGTCCGAATCCTATGAACAGCTTATTAAAAAAAGTGTGAGCACAGTATTTAAGGAACATTATCAATCCAAAAGCTTGTTTAAAAATCCCATTATTAAAAAAAAAGAATCAACTGATTCTGATATTATATTGGATGTTGAATTTTCTTTTAAGCCCGATATCAGTATTGAATCTTTAAAAGACATACCTCCTTTCCCTATTTATGAGCTTGAGCTCTCAGATGATGAATTTTTAGCTTATATGGAAGAAAAATTTTCCGTCAAAAAAACTTTACCAAAAATTGCAAACAGTGAAGAGCATGTTACAGACGACAATAGCGTGGTTTTTTATAATGTAGAAGTTTTGCATACTGACGGCAGTCAAGTGCCTTTAAAAAAATATTTTAAAAATATTTTTGATTTTTCCATAATGCCTGAGCATGAATTTTTACCAATGAACGTATTTATGTCGTTAAAAGGTTTAAAAAAAGATGATGTTTACGAAACAACGTTGGCATTAGATGATAAAATGAAGGAGTTTTTTTCTCTGCCCGATGGGGAGATTGTTGTCAAAATAAAAATCGATCGTACCTGCCCTCTGGTCGAAAGTCACTCTTTAGATGAATACCTGTCCTATGCAAATCTGGATAAGGAGAAATTTTTAAAGGACGAAAAAGCAAAAGCTATCTCAAAGCATCAAGAATATATTTTTTTCTTTATGAAGAAAAAAATATTTGATCATATGGAGGGCATTGTCTTTGATGTCCCTAAACGCTATATCGATCAAGAATATTCAAACGTTAAAAAAACAATTGATGATATGAAAAAAAATGAGGAACCCTCGAATGAAGGTGAGTCATTAAGTGATGAAGAGATGAAAAGATTGTCTGAACGTCGTGTCAGGTTGGGCATTCTTTTAAGTGAAATTTTAAGTAGTGCTGGATTATTCCTTTCCGCATCTGATGTGTCAAATTTTTATTCTAAAAAACAAAACATTCTACAAGGATTCAATGCATTATTGCCATTTAATTTTAATGTTGAAGCGTATACTCAAGATCTGAATGAAAAAAATTTTGTATCCTACATCATTAAACATTACCTAAATAACCAAGAACCTGAAAAAATTTCAATCAAGGATTTAAGAGCAAAATTGGCCAGTGAAATGGGAGAAGATATTTTGGAAGAAATTGATTCTTTTTTTTACCACAGTTAAACACAAGTTATGAGACATTTGGTAATTTTACCAAACATACATGAAACCATTATTAATTTTAATGGTTTCATGTTACGATAATTGAAAATTAATATGAAAAAGGCCTCAGTCTAGACATGGAAAAAACTTTTTTAACAGATTTTGATTTAACAAAAATTTTAAATATACCAAACAAGAATTCTCATGTTTATACCAATGTTTGCATGGATTCTAGAAAGGTTGAAAAAGGATCTTTGTTTATTGCAATTGACAATGGTTATCGGTTTATTGATGACGCCATCCAAAATGGTGCCCTTGGCATCATCACTGAAGTAAGCCATTTGGAATTTTCTGGCATATCTATTTACCAAGTCACATCATCCCTTGAGGCCCTTAAGAACATTGCCATCTTTCAGCGACATCGTTCCCACGGTCATATCATTGGCATCACAGGCAGTTGTGGAAAAACAACAACAAAGGAATTGATTAGACATGTTTTTTCGCATCAAGATCATCGTGTAGTTGCATCTCCAGCCAGTTATAATAATCACATTGGTGTACCATTTAGTGTGGCTCAACTTCACTCCACAACCTCTGTTGGCATTTTTGAAATGGGAATGAATCATCCGGGTGAAATGGCCCCTTTGTCCCATATTGTTAAACCAACCATTGCCTTGATCACCAATATTGCTTCTGCTCATATTGGCCATTTCAAAAATATCCAAGCTATTGCCAAAGAAAAAATTCATATTATTGATGGCATGAATCCATCAGATCATTTGATTTTAAATCGAGATGATGATTGTTTTGATTTATTACAAAACACAGCTCACCAACAAGGTATTCAACATATTTATACGGTTGGTTATCACCATGATTCCTCTATCAGATTACTATCATATGATGGTGGTCATGTGTCATTAGATATATTGGGCCGTCGCGTTGAATTTGTTATGCAGTCTGCCATAGGACACCATTTGTCTTACTTATCCGCCTTTGTCTTACTAACCGGTCTTTTATGTGGTTATTCTGTTGATACGATGTTGACATCGATGATCCACTTCAAACCTGTTGATGGACGTGGCCGTGAGCATCAAGTTAAGTTTTATGGCAAAAATATTCATTTGATTGATGAATCCTATAATGCCAATCCTCTATCGATGCATAATGCACTCATTAACTTTAAAATGTCAAAAAAACCATGGAAACGCCGTATTGTTGTTTTGGGTGATATGCGGGAGTTGGGAGAGTATGCTGATGCTGCACACCATAGCATGATACAGCAGGCAAAAGACCTTGAGTTTGATGAAATTTTTTATGTTGGATCCTATTGTCAGGGATTTAAAGATCGTGCTTTATCTTTTGAAACGATGACAGATTTAGAAATGTCTTTGTCCAAGCATATTCAAAACAATGACGCTGTGATGGTCAAAGCCTCAAGGGGGAGTGGTTTATACAAATTAGTTGACAATATATTAAGCCAATCGTCTGTAAGTTAATCAAATTTTATGGCTGTTACTGAAAACAGGTGGGTAACAGCATTTAAAATCCTGTTATAGCTTATGATCTAAATCTCTAAAGCATCGATATTTTTTACACTTGAGACACAAGCATACTACCAGATAACGTTAAAATAAAAAATTATAAACAATTCCTGATGAATTTGATGGTGGATTGATTTTATTCTTCAATGCATATTATATTAATTTTACGACCACAGTATAAAAAAAATCATGGCAGTCACCACCAACAAGACATTTGTCAAAATTGATCAAACTAGAAATTCAGATTTAACGGATTTTGGTAAAAAAACCTTAGAACAGCAATATCTTTTGCCTGGTGAAGATTTCCAGGATGTTTTTGCAAGAGTTGCGCGTACTTACAGCGATAATGACCACCATTGCCAACGATTATATGATTACATGTCAAAATTATGGTTTATGCCTGCAACCCCTATTTTATCCAATGGGGGTACGGGTAGAGGGCTACCGATTTCTTGTTTTTTAAACGAAGCTACTGATAATTTACAAGGCATTTTGGGCCTTTGGAATGAAAATGTATGGCTTGCTTCCAAGGGAGGAGGAATTGGCAGTTATTGGGGAAATTTACGTTCTATTGGAGAAAAAATTGGCTTAAACGGCCAAACATCCGGTGTCATTCCATTTATGAAAGTGATGGACAGTATGACGTTGGCTATTTCCCAAGGGTCCTTGCGACGTGGGTCGGCAGCCATTTATTTGCCCATCGACCATCCAGAAATTGAAGAATTTATTGAAATCCGACGCCCAACCGGTGGGGATCAAAATAGAAAAACCCTCAACCTTCATCATGCTATCGCCATCACGGATGATTTTATGGAAGCAGTGGAAAGAGGCGATGAATGGCACTTAAGAAGTCCAAAAGATCGCTCTGTTATTCGTTCTGTACCTGCCAGAGATCTGTGGATTCGCTTGCTAACGACCCGGATGGAAACAGGGGAACCCTACCTGTTATTTATTGACACGGTTAACAAAGCAATTCCCCAACATCACAAAGATTTAGGATTGTTTGTGAAAACGTCCAATTTATGTTCAGAAATCACGCTTCCAACTGGTAAAGATATGCTGGGCAAAGATAGAACAGCCGTCTGTTGTCTCTCATCCTTAAATATTGAAAAATATTTTGAATGGCAAGATAACAAAGAATTTATCGAGGATGTTTTAAGATTTTTAGATAACGTACTTCAAGATTTTATTGATAACGCCCCGGATTCAATGAACCGCGCCAAATATTCAGCCATGCGCGAACGCTCAATTGGCCTTGGAGTGATGGGATTTCATTCATTTCTACAATCTCAAAATATTCCCTTTGAAAGTGTTATGGCAACGGTATGGAATAAACGAATTTTTTCCTTTATTAAAGAGACATCTGATGAAATATCTGAAAAATTGGCCCATGAAAGGGGGGCTTGTCCTGACGCGCAAGCATGCGGAATTTTAGAGCGTTTTTCTAATAAACTTGCGGTTGCACCAACGGCTACCATTTCAATTATCTGTGGAGGGTCATCCCCTGGGATCGAGCCTTACCCCAGCAATGGTTATACCCATAAAACATTGTCAGGATCTTTTCCCGTTAAAAATCGTTATCTTGAAAAACTATTGATATCCAAAGGATATAATACAAAAGAAGTATGGTCGTCTATTTTTATATCGCAAGGATCGGTCCAGCATTTGGATTTTTTGTCTGAGCATGAAAAAAAAGTCTTTAAAACTGCTTTTGAAATTGATCAACGATGGTTAGTCAGCCACGCGGCAGACCGTCAACCATATATTTGCCAAGCACAATCATTAAATTTATTTTTACCTGGCAATGTTCATAAAAAAGATCTTCACCAAATTCACATGATGGCATGGAAAAAAGGTGTTAAAAGTTTGTATTATCTAAGGTCGTTATCGATACAGCGTGCAGAATCCGCAAACCCTGTATCCGCCCCAATCCAGCAGGCTGAGGAAAAAGATTATGATGAGTGTTTGTCTTGCCAATAACAGGTCTCATGCCCACCCCATAGACATTTATTTCAAGAATCACAACCTTTACGGTGAGGTGTTAAAATGGTACCATGAGCATCAACGATGCTTTCCATGGCGCACAACGCCCGTTAATCCTTATTTTATACTCGTCAGTGAATTTATGTTGCAACAAACAACAACACAGGTGGTGACGGGGTATTTTAATCGTTTTATTGAACGCTATCCAACGATGCGGCATTTAGCGGCAGCCGATTTGAATGATGTGATGGTTTTGTGGCAGGGGCTTGGATATTATTCGCGCGCTGAGCGTTTGCATCGTATCGCCATTGATTTTCATGAGGCGGGGCTTCCCACAAGTTTTGATCAACTGATTGGTATCAAAGGCATTGGTCCCTATATGGCGGGGGCCATATCCTCCATCGCCTATCATGAGCCCATGATTGCTTTGGATGGTAATTTAAAACGCATTTTATCCCGCGTGATGGCGTCAGATACCCATAACCTGAAACCCTTTTCCATGAGTACAAACGATCCGGGATCTCTTAATCAGGCGTTGATGGATATTG
>JALRGP010000039.1:5962-8870 GCA_023259685.1 Alphaproteobacteria bacterium
AAACCAACGCTGCCTAAATGCGGCCAATGTCCTCTGGCTTCTCATTGTATGAGTTGCAATCAAAATCGTATCCAAGATTTTCCTATCAAAAAAAACAAACCCTCCAGGGAGCACCGTTTTTGTCAGATGTTCATCGTTGCACAGGATCGCCGTATTTACGTTCAAAAGCGGCAAAAAGGTATTTGGGCCAATTTATATACATTGCCATTATCTCCTTTTGCTGACGATATAAAACCTTTTGACATGGTGCATGATTTTACCCATTTTCGTTTACATGTGCAGTTGGTTCATTTTGACATTGATCAAATCAACCTCAGTCATTTGCAAGACCAAACACCGCTTACATCTATTCCTATAGATCAACGACACAGCTATCCTTTATCAAGGCTTACTCAAAAAATTATCAATATGTTATAATGTATTAATTATTTGAAATATTTCATACATGGCCAAAGAAGAACTGATTACATTTACAGGTGTGATTACGGAATTGCTGCCCAATACAACCTTTCGCGTTAAACTTGAAAATGGTCACGAGATTATTGCTCACGCTTCGGGAAAAATGAGAAAAAATCGCATCCGTATTTTAATTGGAGATAAGGTAACGGTTGAAATGACCCCTTATGATTTAACAAAAGGTCGTGTCACGTTTAGAGAAAAATAAAAATGTTTGTGACGTTCGAAGGTGGAGAGGGATCTGGGAAATCAACGCAAATCCAACTGTTGTCAAAAGAGTTGGAAAAACGCAATATTTCTCATGTGGTCACACGGGAACCTGGAGGGACACCGTTAGGTGAACAGTTAAGACACTTACTGTTAGCACCAACTACAACCACCCAAGCACGATTATTAATGGTATGGGCGGCACGTGTTCAACACATTGAGACGGTTATTCTTCCTGCTTTGAACAATAATCAGTGGGTGCTATGTGATCGGTTTTATCACTCCACAACTGTTTATCAACATGACGGAGAAGGGGTGCCAATGACTATACTTCAATCATTGGAGAAAAATTTTCTTCGTGTTCGTCCTGATTGTACATTTTTTTTTAATATCACGGCCGAAGAAAGTGTTGCGCGCATTAAAAAACGCCTTCACAACAATCACTTTGATCAAAAAAATTTAGATTTTCATAAAAAAATCGAAAAAGGATTCGTCAATTTATTTAAAAATGATTCATCTGTTATTACAATTGATGCCCACGATTCAATTAATAATATTCATTCTTCAATTGTGAGTTATTTAAATCCTATGCTCAGTGATAGTCAAAATCTGACTTTGAATGAGAGGTATTAATACTCTGATTTTTTGAAAATTTTAACGAGACCCCTGGGGCAGTGTGACCTGGGCCTTAAAAAATCCTTTTTTATAAGCGTACATGGTGTATGATGAGGGTAAATGTTTCAAAGCATCACGTGTATTGAACAAGATCAGTGCCATTCGATCAGAAATACATAGACGGGAACAGCAATTTTCTTGGGTAATTAAAGCGCGTCCCAATCAATTACCCCCACCCGGTGATTGGTTATATTGGTTGATTTTGGCGGGACGGGGATTTGGAAAAACCCAAACCGGATCCGGCACCATTCAAATGTGGGTCAAACAAGGACTTCACAAAAAAATTGCCCTCATATCCCGAACCATTTCAGAAGCCAGGTCCATCATGGTGGAAGGGGTCAGTGGTATTTTAAACATGTATCATCAGGCCGACCGCCCCATCTTTAAACCGTCTCAAAAAATAATCAGATGGAAAAGTGGTGCCACGGCCCAGTTATTTTCCGGCGACGTGGTGGACGGCCTGAGAGGTCCTCAATTTGATTTGGTATGGATTGATGAACTCTGTAAATTTAAATACCCAGACGAATTATGGGATCAAATGACGTTGGGCCTGCGTTTAGGGCCCCATCCCCGGTGTATTATTACCACCACCCCACGCCCGATTCCACTGTTAAAGCGCATCATGGACCACGACAAAACGGTCATTACACGGGGGTCAACCTTTGACAACACAGATCATTTATCCCCGGCCTTTTTAAATGAGATGAACGACCGTTTTCAATCCCACCCCTTAGGCCGGCAAGAATTATACGGAGAGATTGTGGACACAGGACAATCGCTGTTTAAACGGGAATGGATTATCCATGAACACATAGCGATCCAAAACAAGACCTTAACCGTGATGGCCATCGATCCGGCCATGACATACCACGAGAACAGTGATGAAACGGGAATGGTTATTTGTTCAAGACTGAAAGACGGACGGATGGCGGTGATAGAAGACCTCAGCGGCCGTATGCCACCCGAGGCGTGGATTCAAAAAATCCATGACGCTTACCACGCACTGCAGGTTCATTATGTGATCATCGAAACCAACCAAGGGGGTGATTTGATTGAGCATATGATTCGCCAATTGGACCCGTCTATCATGATTAAAAAAATCCACACCCACACGTCAAAGGCCATTCGCTTTGCCCCCGTCATCGAAATGTATATGAATAAACGGGTCATTCATATGAAAAATTTTCCGGAATTGGAGGGGCAAATGTGCCAAGCTTTACCCAAACACAGATCCCCCGACAGACTAGACGCTCTCACCTACGCACTCACCCATTTATCACTCATTAAAAAACAGGTGAGTCTGTGGAGTCCTTAAAGGTTAAAATGTATATACTGAAAATCATTGAAAATTCCACATAGTTAATAGAGACAAATTTAAGAAAATTTGGTAAAAATAAGTATGACTGATATTCATTTATCACCTGAACAGAAGGGTGTTTTAGAAAAGCGGCATCGGACAGAGCGAAGAGCCCCTTATAAAAGACCGGATAAAAGCGGTTCTTTTAAGGGGCAAAACCTGGATCACCTGGATAGCATTGCCCAGGCTTTAAGGGTTCATGTTGATAAGGGT
>JALRGP010000003.1 GCA_023259685.1 Alphaproteobacteria bacterium
AAAATTTCAGAGTTTTAAAGCGTTTACGCTTTGAATCTGCTTTACAAGCGTTTACCAAACTATCGGCTTTAGCCGATAGTAGTTGATGTAAATGAAAATAACGAGGGATTCAAATTTTCGAATGCAGATGATAATGGGGTCATTAGTTTTATAGGATTTGGAAAACAACTACCACAAATATTTAGGAAATACGATAACTTTTCCGAAGTCGAGGTCACATTTGATGTTGGCTCCCTTAAAAATTTGACAGGGAAATCCGTATCAACGATTGCCAAATCAGACACACAAATAAATGTGATATATGCCTCCTCTTTGTTAGAAGAATTTTCCGAAGATGATCAAAAACGATTCATTGAAGTTTTTCACGAATTAAAACATGGAGGTTTCGAGGAAGTTTGTAAAGAAGGTAGAGGAACCCTATATGTGGATTCCTTAAAAGATAGCCTAGGTGTTGAGACGTATGGATGCGAAGTATTGAATAGTTATAAAATTCATCAGCTATTTGTTGTAGATGTTCCTGGATATCATCCGAATAACTTTTATTTTGATTACGATAACAACGCGTTAACACTCATTGGCATTGGTCACCAAAATGGCAAACGTATTATTCCCTTAGACAAAGTCAAAAAAAATAAATCATATCAAAGACCTGGGCGCGTGCTCAGGTCTTTTTATCCGTAACAACGAAAGATTAATTTAACGTTGAAATAAAGGTTCTTTAAAATATTTCTTTTCTAATGTTGAAATGGTTCCATCATCTTTAAACTTTTTGATAATACCATTAATTTTCTCTAACAACTTTGATCCTTTTGGAAAAGCAATAGCAAATAATTCAACTTGATCAGGCACAATAAAGTATGCTAATTTGTCATCATTTTTGACATGATTAGATGCCTCAATTGCACCTGTTACTAATGCTTTAATACTGGAATTTTTAAGAGCGGCAAGAAGTTCTGGCATTTTGGGTAAGGTTTGAATTTTTCCATTTGGTAACATTCCTTCCAAAACAGTTTCATGGGTAGAACCAATTTGCGTACCAATGAATTCATCTTTCAAATCATCAACTTTTTGAAAATTAGAATCTTTTGTCACGATGAATGCGACTTTGGAATCATGATAAGGAAGAGAGAAATCCATGACTGATTTTCTTTTCTCATTTTCTGCAATCGCAGAAATAGCACAATCAACTTTTCCAGATTGAACGGACTCTAATAATGCATCAAAAGCAAGATCTTTCCACTCAACTGTTAAATTTAATTCTTCGGCAATTTTATCAAATAAATCAATTTCAAATCCTGTCATGCGGCCTAACCTATGATAGGAAAACGGGGGATTGTCTGCACATGTGGCAACGACAACGGCTTCTTTTTTTTGGCTATGGGTGTGATTTTGGGTGTCTTTATGATCTTTACATCCAAAAAGACATGCAAAAATCATCAGAATCGGTCTAAACTTCATTTTGTATAAGTATTGAATCAACTATACATAGAATATCAATTATTTTTGTTAAAATAAATATTTTTTTAATCAATTTACTTAAAAAATATTTAATTGTTGTATTTTTTATTTACTTTGATGAATAACGCGTCTGTCATTCACGGCGTGTGATAAAGTTTCCTCGTCCAAATTTTCAATATGAGATCCTGAAGGAATACCTTGGGCTAAACCTGTTATTTTGATGTTTGTATCTTTTAATATGTTTAAAATGTAATAAAATGTATTTTTGCTTTCGATTGACGAATTGAGTGCTAAAATAATTTCTTCCGTATGGTGGTTGATGCGATCTTGAAGATGATCTAGGTTAAGATCCTTTGGTGTCACACCATCAATGGCAGACAAGACACCTCCCAATATGTGGTACAAACCTTTGTAGCATCCAGACTTCTCAATTGACAATACATCGACCATGTCTTCTACGATACACAAAAGTGATTGATTTCTGTTTGGATCTTGGCAAATAAAGCATAAATTGCTTTCTGCCCAATAACCGCATTTTGAACAAGGAATAATACGATTTAAGACATTTTTAAAAGAAACGGCCAAAGGACGCAGTAATAATTCTTTATTTTTCAATAGATGGAATGCGATCCTTTGTGCTGATTTTGGGCCCAGCCCAGGAATTTTTGATAATAAACGGACGAGTTGATTAATCAAGGGATGTTACTTTATACAAAAATTTCAATTTGACTAAAGAAAAAAGCAATTTCAATAGCAGCATTTTCAGCGCTATCAGATCCATGAACGGAATTAGCTTCGATAGATTCAGCAAACATCTTGCGAATGGTTCCTTCTGCGGCATTTTCGGGATTTGTTGCACCCATAATTTGACGATATTTTTGAATGGCATTTCCTCCTTGCAAAACCTGGGCAACGATAGGACCAGAAATCATGTATTCACATAACTCTTTAAAGAAAGACCTTTCTTTGTGAACAAAATAAAAACGCTCCGCTTGCTCCATTGTTAAATGAATGCGTTTTTGAGCAATGATATGAAGTCCAGCATTTTCTATAACTGTATTGATTTTTCCATTAAGATGACGACGTGTTGCGTCAGGTTTTAAAATCGATAATGTACGTTCTAAAGCCATATTGAGGCCTACAAAAGAATTTTTAATAATTATAAATCTTTTCTGTGACATATGACAAATTAGATGTGCATCAGGGGTGCGATTAAAAGTGGGGTGAAAAATATCTTTAATGCAGACCGCCATGCAAGCGATCGAGGACTTGCTTGTGCGTTAATAACAAGAAAATATCCTCAAGCTTGGGGCCGTTGTCTAATCCCGTTAAAGCCAGACGCAAAGGATGGTAAAGAGCGTATCCTTTTCTTTGAGTATGTTCGCTTAAAGACCCCGTCCATAGGCGCCATGTATTTTTTGAAAATTCTTTTGGCAATAATTGAATGGCAATTTTTAAAAAATCTTGATCCTCTAAAGACATTTCAGGATGTTTAATGGGGGATTTTAAAATGGAAAACCATACTTTGAAGTCGTTAAAAGATACAACATTTTTTTTAATAATATCAAATTCATCTGGGGTAAAGTGAATACCGTCATTATTTAGATGATGCACCATGTGGGAAAAGGGAACATGGTGAAAGTATTTTTCATTCATGCGCGCCAAATCTTGGTCATTAAATTTGGGTGCCGTACAGGTAAAATGGGATAAATCAAAATCATTGATCAATTCTTCCATGGAATACGATTGATGCATGGGTAATGATGTGCCTAAACGGCATAATAAACTGTTGATGACAAGCGGTTCTATGCCCTTATCTCTTAAATCTCTTAAACTTAAACTGCCCAAGCGCTTTGAGAGCGCGCCCCCGTCTTTATCCAATAGCAATGTTGTATGAGAAAATTCTGGGACTGGGCCTCTTAAGGCTTCAAACATTTGAATTTGTGTTGCTGTGTTTGTGACATGATCTTCACCGCGGATAATGTGAGTTATTCCAAAATCAATATCATCAATAACCGAACAAAAACTGTATAAAAAAACGCCGTCTTCTCGAATGAGCACGGGATCCGATAGATCTTTTCCGTGAAATTCAATGGTGCCCTTTATCCCATCATTCCAAACAATAGAGCGATCTTTTAGTAAAAATCTATAATGGGGGCGGCGACCTTGCTGTTCGAAATCATTTATTTGTGCAGTCGTCAACCGAAGGGCAGACCGATCATAAATGGGAGGTTTTTTTTGAGACAAAGATCGTTTGCGTTTAAATTCCAGTTCTTCTTTTGTATCGTAGCAAGGATATAGATCGCCTGAGGCAATTAATTTATTTTTTATTATTTCATAACGATCAAAGCGATGAGATTGATGAAATGTCTCATCGTAATCAATGCCTAACCACTTTAAGTCTTCAAATATTGCATCTTCATACTTTTTTTCACTTCTTTCCATATCGGTATCGTCAATACGTAACAAAAATGATCCTTTATGTTTTTTAGTGAACAAGTAATTAATAAGGGCAGCACGTGCATTTCCAATATGTAAATATCCAGTCGGACTAGGGGCAAATCTCACTTTGACCATTTTAAACATAATGTTCATTATTTTTTTAATTTTATCATATTTTTTAACCAAATCATTGAAACGAATGTTATTGTGAATATGTTATACTATATTTAGAGAGATTAATATTTTTAATATATGTCATTCAATCGTTTATTATTATCTGTCATTGCTGTCATATTTTTTTTACCAAAAGGACACGCAGATCAAAATAAAATCAATGAGTCAAAAAAATTTGTGCAAAATTTAATTGATAAAACAAAAAACATTGCAAAACAGCCACCTGCTTCCCAAGGAGATTCTCTTGGAAAATTGTTCAGTTCTTCTTTTGATATTAAAAGAGCAGCACAACAGGTTGGTATTTATCGGCAATTGACAGATTCACAAAAATGTGAATTTCAAGATGTTTATTGTGCACGCATCAAAATGCAATATGGAACATCCGATAAATTAAACAAATTTATGAGATATGACACAAAATCTCAGGATTGGAAAATTCTAGAGCAGTCTGACGACACAATTTTGATTAAAATGATTTTTTTTCATAAAGATCAAGAAGAGCCCGATGTGCCAATTTCAATGATGATCAATGATCAAAAAATTTGTGATATTTCCATTGAAAATATCAGTATTGTTCAAACAAATACGGATGAATTGAATGCAGAATTTAATGGCAATGATATTACACAAACATTAACACGCCTTAAAAAAGATTACAGTAAAACTGCCTGTCACTCGTCATAAGCTGCCAAAGAAGTTACAATATCAGAAAATTCTCACACTGAGGTGAATGATTTCATGGATGTATTTCATGGCACAACGATTGCGATGGTTAGAAAAGGCACAGAAGTTGTGATTGGCGGTGATGGCCAAGTGACTTTGGGATCGCAAATTATTAAAGCTTCGGCTAAAAAAGTCAGACGACTCCATCAGGGAACAGTGATTGCCGGTTTCGCCGGCTCCACTGCCGATGCTTTAACGTTATTTGAGCGACTTGAAATGAAATTAGAACAGCACCCTTCTCAATTAATGCGGTCTTGTGTAGAGTTGGCTAAAGATTGGCGTATGGATCGTTACCTTAGAAAACTTGAGGCGATGATGATTGTGGCCGATGAACAAACGTCTTTGGTCTTGACCGGAAATGGGGATGTGTTGGAACCTGAAAATGGCGTTATCGCTATTGGCTCCGGTTCTGGATTTGCATTATCAGCCGCCCGTGCGTTGTATGATCAACCATTTTCTGCGCGTGAAATTGTCGAAAAATCATTGAAAATAGCTGCAGATATTTGTGTTTACACCAATCACAATCTAACAATAGAGAGTATTGAATGGTGATTGAATGGACATTAGCAATTCGCTATTTAAAATCTCCGCACCGGGGCTTTGCATCGTTAATTGCCATATTTTCGTTTTTGGGGATTTTATTGGGGGTGGCAACACTCATCATTGTCACATCCGTGATGAACGGATTTCAAAGTGAATTGCTTGGAAAATTAATGGGAATGAAAGGCCATTTGCTTGTGTATCCTTATGATCATCCTTTGACGTTATCAGATTTGCCAAAACTCTATCATTCTAACATCCAAGCTGCGGTTCCTTTAATTGAAAAACAAGCGATTATTATGTGTCACGGCCAAACAAAAGGTGTCATTGTTCAAGGTATTGTGGATGGAAATGTGAAAGCTCTACCTATTTTTAACCAATATGCACCAACGCAATTGTCATTGGCGGATCACGAAATTTTGGTGGGGCAAGCTTTTTTAGACGCCATGCTTTTAAAAGAAAACGATACTATTCAAATGATGTTACCCTATGGCCGTCAAACACCTCTTGGAAATTTTCCAAAAATTGTCACATTAAAAATCCACGGGACTTTTAATGTTAAAATGCGTGATTTTGATAAAAATTTCATATTTATGAACGCCCAAACAATGCAAAAACTTTACAATATGGGAGACCATATGTCTCATATGGAAATTTTTTTAAAAAATCCTTTTAAGTCTTCGTCAACTTTTCAAGAATTAACACAGTCATTGGATGGATATAAGGTGGTTGATTGGAAACATGGTGATCATGCAATTTTCCAAGCAGTTAAAATTGAAAAAAATGTGATGTTTATTATTTTAACGTTGATTGTTGTTATTGCGGCTTTTAATATTATTTCAACCATGATGATGATGGTAAAAGATAAGTATAAATCAATTGGCATTTTAAAAACCATTGGGGCACCTTCTAATATGATTTTACGTTTATTTATGATGTGCGGAGCAATGATTGGCATATCTGGTACAATTCTTGGAACGATTGTTGGTATTGCTGTAACCAATCATCTTGAGAATATTCGGCAATTTCTTCAAAAAGTTTTTGGTTTGAATCTTTTTCATCCCGATGTATATTTTTTGTCAGAATTGCCCGTTAAAATGGTTCCGTTTGATATCGGTTTAATTGTGTCTATTGCATTAATTTTAACGTTATTATCCAGTTTTTATCCTGCTTATCAAGCATCTCGTTTATCTCCAATAGACATTTTTAAAAATTAACAATGTATTTTGAGAAAATCGCTCATCAACATCATATAAATTACATCAAACATATTGACAATGAAGTCACTCAGTATAAAGTATTGCCATTTCAAGATCCAGATCGAAATCATTTTGACGAGCGCAACATCTCGTCCGGAAGGATTCAATTTCTGATTTTTCATTATACTGAGTTGAATTTTAATGATACATGTGAGGTGTTTACAAATAATGCCGTTCAAAATCGTGTGAGTGCCCATTATGTTATTCCTGAAAATTCTTACGAATACGTGCGTTTTGTATCACTGGATCAACGTGCTTGGCATGCCGGGGTCAGTTCCTTCGCTTCACATCAAAATTTAAACGATACAAGTATTGGCATAGAGGTTGTTAATGCTGGTCTTGATCTTCAAGACAATATTCAAAAATGGCAGCCTTTTGATGTGATACAAATTGATTTGTGCGGAAAGATTGCGCAACATGTTGTAAAGTGCTATGGCATAAAACCTCAATATGTTTTAGGCCACAGCGATATCGCGCCAACCCGTAAAAAAGACCCTGGCCCTTTGTTTCCTTGGGGATATCTATATAAAAAATATGGAATTGGTGCGTGGCTTGATGAGGATGAAATGGATGCGGCTGCTATCCAAAAAAAATATCATCCAAAATGTTCCCTGCCATCTTGCCTTGATGTTGATTTTTTTACCGCACAGCTTCAAGTATATGGATATTCTGTGAACAGTCATAATTACTTAGATTGCCTGATGGCATTTAAGGCCCATTTTTGCGAAAACGGGCTCAATCAGCGGATTTCAAAACAACTGACATATGATGATATGTTTTGGATTTGGGCTTTAAATTCAAAATACGCATAGTCATATGATTATTTACATGAATTTTAAAAAAACTTATTTTATTTGACTTTGGATAAAACCTATTTTCTCGCGCCTGTTATAATACATAGTCAAGCCATCATGTTTCAAGGTAAAATGAATTAAATATATATTGTCATATTTAAATAATGATTGTTACACTGCTTGCTTTTGCAATTGTTTTGGGCATTTTGGTTTTTTTTCACGAATTGGGACATTTTTGGATGGCACGGCGATGTGGTGTTCATGTGGATGTCTTTTCAATTGGTTTTGGTAAGGAATTGTGTGGCTGGACAGACACCAAAGGAACTCGTTGGAGGATCAGCCTCGTGCCATTAGGTGGTTATGTAAAAATGTTAGGTGACGCCGATGTATCCAGTACAAAAGCTGATCCATCAATTATTCAAAAACTGAGTGAACAAGATAAACAAAAAACGTTGGATAGTAAACATCCCAAAGATAAAATCAAAGTTGCATTGGCTGGGCCAGTTGCAAATTTGATCTTAGCAGCGATCATTTTTTACATCATTTTGGTTTTTAAAGGTTTGCCTATTTTGTCATCCACCATTGGAAATGTTGATCATACTAGTATTGCTTATGCACAAGGGTTAAGAGAGAATGATCAAATTCAATCGGTTAATGGAATCGATATTAAAGATTTTCGCGATTTACAAAGAATATTACCCTCTTTAAAGGGGAAACTATTTGATATAGTTATCAAAAGAAACGGAGAAACCTTAACCCTTCCTATTGAATTTTTTAAAAATATAGACGGAAAAAAAGTAGAGGTAGACGTTCTTGGTATCAGTTCAAAAGATTTGGAATTTAAGCCTGTCCCTCCTCTTCGTTCACTGGGGTTATCTTTAGAATTGGTGGCAAACAACACAAAAAAAATGTTAAATGATTTACCCAAAATTTTTATGAGTAAAGAACATCGAAAACAAATTGGCAGTATGTTTACGATTGCTGATGTGGCTGGACAAACTTTTTCTCAAGGAATTTGGGTGTTTTTACAATTTATGGCAATTTTTTCAATCAATTTAGGCGTGCTAAATTTACTGCCCGTTCCCATGTTGGATGGTGGTCAAATCATGATCAATGGCATTGAGTGGATCATTAGGAGACCGCTGCCAGAAAAAATAAAAACTGTTTTATTATATGCGGGTATAGCTGTTGTCATTGGCGTGATGGCGTTAGGGATGTTTAATGATGTAATGAAGTATATTTTTCATTAGAGTTCTTTCAAGAATGATGGGTGATGCTCTCAACTCATCATTCTTTCAACGGTTGAGGCAGAAAAATCATGGTCATGTATATTTGTAATATTTTGTCACTTTCAATATAGTCGTTTATAGGAAATTCTGATAGTAAGGAAGAGACGTATCTTTTGGTGAATGCAAAAAATGGCATTATTAAATCAAATACATGATTTTATTGAACAAAAAACGGTATTTAATGACGTTACTTTTCACGGGAAAGGTGTTCATTTGAACAAACTGGCAACTATTGTCATCAAACCATCACTAAAACCAGGTATTTTTTTCCAAAGGATCGATATTCCAGGATCTTTGCCGATTCCTGCCCATTTCAGATTTGTTAAAAATACAAACTTTTCAACCTATTTAGAAAAAGATCATGTGTCTATTCAAACAATTGAACATGTCCTAGCAGCCCTTGAAGGATGTGGCGTGACCAATGCGATCATTGAGGTTGATGGTTCAGAAATTCCAATTTTGGATGGCAGTGCGATTGTTTTTTATAATGAGCTCATTAAAAGCCCCCTTAGATCTTTAAATCAAAGTTATCCAATCTATCATTTAGCTGAACAAATCATTGTTGAAACAAGTTATGGTCATATTAAGGCATGGCCAACACCGCATTCCTATGCATCATTTCATATGACGATTAATGCTAAAAATCGTTTTGGGGATAAACTTGGACATCAAAGTCTGTCTTATTCAATGGATCAGGACTTTAAAAATATTGCAATGGCACGGACCTTTGGGTGTTATGAAGAGGGCTTGTTGATGCAACAAAAAGGTCTTGCATTAGGTGCCAGTTTGGACAATACACTGGTTATCAAAGATCATGACATTTTAAATCCTTCTGGTATGCGTATTGACAATGAAATGGCACGTCACAAAATATTAGACGCCATTGGTGATTTTTCTTTGTTTCCACAAAAAATTATTGCCCATTTTGACATTTATAATGGTGGACATACGCTCAACCATTTATTTCTACAAAAACTTGATTCTCTAAAAATTTCAAAGGATATCTAATGACGTCATCGCAAAAATTATTTGGAACGGATGGTATTCGCGGCAAAGCAAATATTTTCCCAATGACACCTGATGCAATTGTCGGCATCGCCCTTGCCACCGCGGCTTATTTTTTTAAAGCTTATGAAAAATTTTCTCACCGTTTAACGGTTGTTATCGGAAAAGACACTCGTTCATCAGGATATATGGTAGAGTCAGCGCTGCAAAGTGGGTTTGTTTCCATGGGGGCAGATGTGATTTTGCTGGGCCCCATCCCAACTCCCGCCGTTGCATATCTGACGCGATCCTTACGTGCCGATTTGGGTGTGATGATTTCTGCATCTCATAATCCTTATGATGATAATGGTATTAAATTTTTTGATTCTACGGGGTCTAAGTTAAATGAGACACAGGAAAAAGATATTGAGGCCTTGTTCGACCACCACGGTCACTATGCACCACCCCATCACTTAGGAAAAGCGACACGTATGGACGACGGTCAATCACGTTATTTGGAATTTGTGAAAAGTGCTTTTCCAAAGGATATGCGTTTGGACGGTCTTAAAATCGTCGTTGATTGTGCCCACGGAGCCAGTTACAAAATTGCTCCAAAGGTATTGTGGGAATTGGGAGCAGAAGTGATCTCCATTGGCGTACAACCAGACGGCGTTAATATTAATCATCAATGTGGTGCCACGTACTTGAGTCCTCTTCAACGATGCGTTCTAGAACACAAAGCGGACGTTGGAATTGCCTTGGACGGGGACGCTGACCGCTTAATGATGGTTGATCACCAAGGACAAGTCATCGATGGCGATTTTATTTTAGGATTCTTGGCAAAGTATCTTCATAAAGAAGGCCTTCTTAAGGGAAAAGGCATTGTATCAACTGTCATGGCAAATTTTGGTTTGGAAAAATATTTAAACACCATGGACCTACAGTTATTTAGAACACCTGTCGGAGATAAACATGTGATCGAGGCAATGAAAAAAACATCGTGTAATATTGGTGGTGAGCAGTCTGGTCATATTGTTTTAAGCAATCATTTGACCACAGGAGACGGGTTGTTGGCGGCGCTACAAGTGCTAGGGCTTCTTGTCAAATACCAAAAACCAGCATCTGATATTTTGAAATTATTTGTAAAAGTTCCTCAGTTTTTAAAAAATGTTAAAATCAGCCCTTCTGTTCTAAAAAACACCTCCATTCAAGAGCTGATTCAAAAAGAAGAATCGCGACTAAAGGATGGGCGTTGTTTAATTCGTCCATCTGGAACGGAGCCATTGGTGCGTATTATGTTAGAAGGGTATGATCAAGATTTAATGGATAGTATTGCCCATAATATTGAAGAGATTTTAAAAAAATCGTGAATCCCGATTTCACCCCTGAAAAAACTCATCACCGCACAGACGGTTTTGTCAATCGTTACCTGCCGAGATCTCACAAAAAAGGTGTTTTTAAATGGATATGTAACCGTGTTTGGAATAGACTGCCCAAACCTCCATCTGAACCTATTCAAGGCATAGAACCAAATCTTGAGCTCATTCACAGAAAAATTTTAGAACCGCGCGCCACATGGATTGGCCATTCAACCGTTTTATTTCAAATTGATGGTGTGAATATATTAACGGATCCTCATTTTGGAAAACGGGCATCTCCCATTGGTTTTCTTGGGCCTAAACGTCATCAAGAGCCTGGTATTCCCTTTGATCAATTACCACCCATTCATGTGGTTTTGTTATCCCATAATCACTGGGATCATTTGGATCAAGATAGCGTTCAAATGCTAATAGATCATCATCAAAATATCTCCTTTTTTGTGCCACTCGGTGTTCAATATTGGTTCAAAAAATATATTAAGGGGGCCATCATTGAAGGAAGTCAGGCTAATGTTATTGCTTTAGATTGGGACCAATTTTATACAATCAAAGGAAAAAACCATTCTATAGATCTGTATTTTTTAGCCGTACAACATTGGAGTGCGCGTTACGTTAAGGATAGATATCAGACTTTATGGGGTAGCTGGGCTGTTATTCATCCCCATTACCGTTTTTGGTTTTCAGGGGATTTGGCCTATTCAAAAGACGTGCAAGATATTGCACAAAAAATGGGGCAATTTGATTTGGCAGCGATTGCTATTGGTGCTTATGAGCCTCGTTGGTTTATGAAAGAGTCTCATATTAATCCAACGGAAGCTTTGAAAGTCATGCTTGATATTGGTGCCAAAAAAGCAATTGCCATCCATTGGGGAACGTTTGAGGGACTCAGTGATGAACCGTTAGATCAACCGGCTAAAGACTTGCAAACAGCCCTCGAGAAATATGCGCAGCAATTCAAGAGATCTCATCCTGATTTCAAGGTGCTACGCCACGGTGAGACTGTTATATCAACTTTTTGAACGGAGGGTCATTCTTTTTTTGACCACTCACCTTTGGGTGTTTGTATAAACCACTGGGGGACACAATGTTTTTGATAGAATAAAAACTTTTTATCTGCGATTGTTTGATCTAATGTATTAAAAATCTCTATGATTCTCTCAACGCTTGTTACCTCGATCGGTGTAGATATTAAATTGACAATGACGTTAGGATCATCCATATCAATAATCGTACTGAGCCAGATGGGTTGTTGCGCCTTAAAATCTGCCATATCTACGGCACATCCATGCGGTAAAAAAGACAATTGAGAATACGTCCAAAGGAGCGTGTTCAATGATTGAACCTGCTCCATATCTCTGCATAAAATCAAACAACGCTTCTGCGATGCATAGATTTTTTCAACAATTTTAGGCAAGACCTTTTCAATAGGGTCTTGCGTTGTTTCATAAAAATTAACAATCATTAAAACCTTGAAGAAAAACTGATGAAAAAACGTCGCGTTTGGTCAAAGGATTTTTTCTTAATCGGCACCGCATAAAAAATACCAATGGGGCCAAATGGAGATGTCCATAAAATGCCAGGACCTGCAGACACTCTTGGGGCTTTACTGTCTAAAATTTGAGGCATTTTTGATCCGGACGGAAGTGGAGAAACCCTAGATTGCCCAGGTTTCCAGCTGGCGCCAACATCAATAAACAATGTTCCAAATAGCCCCCATTCCTTTGGGGCGCCGATGGGCAATTTAACCTCTGCGCTGCCCCGGTACATGCGTGTACCTCGGATACAATCTTTGTCGGTTGTTGCCATATCTCTTGGGCCAATTCCATCAAACTCAAATCCACGCAGTGATTCTCCCCCCATGGAAAAGCTGTCCACAATACGAATAGTTTTTTTCCTTATGCTATGAAGCATACCAAATTCACAACTTAGTTTAAATACAATACTTTCTTCTTCGCCAATACCTTTATAAACGGCCGCAGACGCAGACGTTTCTAAAAATGAGACGTTACCGCCAACACCGGCAAATTGGTTACCAAAAGAAAATAAAAATCCAGATGTTGGATTCATAAAACTGTTTAATGTGGAGAAAAATACCGTATGTCCAACGGCGGATTTAAAACTGCTTTTTGCTTGGTCACGAATGATGGCACTGCCTTCATCTCTGACGCCTGAAATTTTTGTATTTTGAATAGTATAGTAAACCTTTTGAGACCAATGTTTTGTGAGTGGATAACGAAGACCAACGGTCGTTCCAATATCCATTTCTTTAAATCCTTTTGCTCTGGTTGATCGAAATCCAAATACGTTTAAGCTGGCAGCCAAATGACGATCTAAAAATCTAGGATCCGTGATACCGACATTAAGACCTTGGGTTTTTTTTGACGCAGATACATTAAGGCTGGTAATACGACCTGTTCCCATAAGGTTATTTTCACGGTGGCCAACATTGAGACCTGGGCCGTCAATGGTCGAGTAAGTGATGCCTCCTGAAATTTCACCAGTCGGTTGTTCTTCAACACGCACCATTAAATTAGCCAAATCTGGCTCAGACCCTTGGGCTGTTTCCACATGAACTTCTTTAAAGTAGTTCAAATCTTTTAACATAGCTTCGGCGAGTTTAATTTTTTGTGCGTCGTAGGCGTCTGCTTCAAAAATGGGAATCTCTCGTCGGATCACATGGTCACGAGTACGATCATTGCCAACGATATCAATGCGTTCGATACGCACCTTGATACCTTCTTTAATCTTGTAAAGTATATGAACGGTTTTGTTTTTCGTGTCTTGGGTTTCAATAATTTGAACATCTAAAAAAGCATATCCTTGAGAAGCAATTTTTTCTTTGAGTCTTAAAGATGTTTTTTCTAAAAGTTTTTTACTGTACTCATCACCTTTGGTATATTGAATATTTTTCAATAAGTCGTCTTTTTTAACGCCTGGAATATCACATTCAATTGATGTAGATCCAAAGGTAAATACATTTCCTTCATCAATGGTTATGGTGATGTAAAACTCATCTTGATCTTGGCTGAGTTCTGATATGGCAGATAAAATTTGCGCATTAGGATGTCCATGATCATGATAAAATTTTTGAATAGCTTGCTGATCCGAAATAAAACGCTCTGGATCATACACATCATCATTGGCCCAAAAACGATACCAACGATACTGCTTGGATTGTAGGCATTCCTCTAGACGTTTTGAACTAAATGTTTTGTTGCCGATAAATTTAATATTTTTAATAAAAACAGGTTTTCCTTCATCAATTTCAAAAACTAAATTTACACGATTTTGATCTAAATGAATCAGTTTTGGATTCACTTTGGCTTGGTAACGTCCCATACGACGGTAGGCCTCCAACAATTGTTGTAAAGCTAATTGAACCTTTGATTTTGACAAAATTTCTCTTGGCTTTAAGGTCATAAATTTTTGGATATCATCATCTTTTAATTTATCGTTTCCCTCAAATTGTATTTTATTAATACTGGGGTTTTCTTCTACCTTGATTGTTAAAATACCGCTATCAAATGATATATGGACATCTTTAAAATAACCGGTCTCAAATAAATCTTTTAAACACGTATCAATAACGTCGGTCGATATAGGATCGCCAGTTTTAATGGATAAATAGGATTCAATTGTTTGTTGTTCAATTCTTTTGTTCCCTTCTGTAACAATCTTTGATAATGGCGATGCTGTTAAAAAACTGATTTTCAATACATACAAAATACATAAAATAAAACGCAAGTGATTCAATAATGTATGACTCTTTATAAGATGATAGATAATTTTTTAAAAAAAGGTAACTACCCAGGTTAATGGTCTTGCCACCTGACGATTTTTTGTAAATGGACAAATACGTAGAATCGAAGCCATCTTCTGCGACACCAAAACTTTGGGAATATAGAAATAGAGTCCGGTGGTAAGGTATATAGATCAGTTTAGCCAAATGAGCAGAATTTTTTAAATATTTGCAATTAATATAAATTTATTTAGATTTAAAAATTAATTTTTCTAAAAAACAAAAAATATCACACTGAGAAAAAAATAAGTGAATAATGTATTGAATGTTTATTTATTTTTATGATAATTTAAATAATGCGGAACACATTCATGATTGAAAAATAAAATATCTATCATGGCTGTGGACCCATTTCCAAAGGCAATGGTGCCATTTGGAAGGTTTTTAATTTTCTAAAGAGTACACAACGTGTGTAAAAAAATTGTTTTAACGCTATTGGTAAGTACGGCAATCCATTCTATGGAGGACTCGCAGGAGGCTGAGATAGCACAACAGCAAATAGATCTAATAAGAGATTGTAAATATTCTCAAGAATCATTTAAAAGTTGCATGAAAAATTTGAACCAATATGATGGTGAGAAACTAGATTTAATTAAAAAAGAGCTCAAAAGAAAACTAAGTTCAATTGATGTGTATCAAATGAAACAAAATTTGCTTTCATTAAAAGGATATGATAATAAAAATATTTTTGAATTTTTGACGAAAAAAAGTTCCGAACAATTTGTTGATTCTTCTTCGAACAATAAAAAATTATCATCGCTTGGTGGAAGTGGCAAGAAAAATGGCCTGCTCGTGGACACGCAATCACAATTAAATCAAGTTTCTCAGAAGCCATTGAATTTATTTGAAGAAAAATATACCAATGAAAATTTATGGCCGAAAAAACGAAGTCTTTCTCTTGATAGTGGTTTAAGCAGAGATTCTCTCTATTATAAATCTGAATTAATGAACTTGGATACATTGGTTAATAAAGAAAACGATCCCCAAAAAATTAAAAATATTTATGAAAAAATAAAAGAAAACTTAGTAAAATTCAGCAAAAAAAAGAAGAAGAACTTAGTATTGAAATAAGAGAAAAAATGGAACTCAAATATCAACAAGAAGCTAGGGCACGTTATGCAGAAGGATGCCGCCATGGTTGTATTTATAAATTTTACACGAGAAAAAATATAATTACAATTGAAAATGCACCGCTCAAGGTTCAAAAAGTTTAATTTATTTTTGAATGACAAGTCAGTCGCATCAATGTTGCGCTTGTTTACTTTTTATTATCCTACAATGCTCGTGAAAGCGGGCATCTAGACTTTGCTATATTGTTTCTCAATGTCCATTCCTATATTTTTACATGAAAAATTACTGATCAGCTTGAAAAGGTTATGATAAATTATCACGACTTCTTGTAACATATCTTTTTAAAAGGAATACCCATGCAAATTGCAGATATTTACGATATTTTAAATAAAGGTTTGTCGAATCCTACCATTACGATTCATGATTTATCTGACGCTCATAAAAATCATTTTGAACCCTTTGAAAATGTTCCATCCCATTTAAAAATTGTTATAAAATCAAAGGATTTTAATGGCATGCCCTTGTTGAAAGCCCATAGAAAAGTTAAAGATTTATTGAAGGAGGCTTTTGATACAGGATTGCATTCTGCCAGCATTCAAACCATACCCATTGATGCCGAGTAAGATCAAAATATGTTTGATGTTTTATTAAGTTTGCCTAAAGATGTGCATTATAAAGTGATGTTGATGGATGCGAGATCGGTGTCGCCCGGAACAGATGTTATCGCCCACGTGACGGTGGCATCTGTTCCGCAATGGTCAAGGTCAGCGCGCCCCCCCATTCAATTCATCGTGCAAGATGAAGCAGGTCAACGTATCACCCTTGTTTTTTTTAAACCTCTCAGTAAAATTGGAAAAACTTTAAAAATTGGTTCAAAAATTTTTATCATGGGAAAAATTCAAAAAGGTCAATTTGGAACCCAAATGATTCATCCCATTTTTTTACAAATGGATCCGTCACAGATTATTGGAGCGAATCCTATTTATAGCTCCCATGTGACGCAAAATCTATACATTATAAAAATGGTTCGACGTTTTTTGAAAAACTTGCCCGACATATCGGAATGGCTGAGCAGTGACGTATTAAAAGCATACCGTTTTCCCTCGTTTAAAGATGCTCTTGAGCAGGTCCACCACCCTAAAAGCCGTGATGATTTAAACCCTTTGAGATCAAAAGCCGTCTCTCGTTTAATTTTTGATGAATTTTTATCCTATCATGCCAGCGTCTTAAAAAGTGAAGTGATAGATGACACGATTGAAGGGTGTCCATTGATTTTGACAGATCACCTAAGATCAAAATTATTAAACAGTTTACCTTTTTCTTTAACAGATGATCAGGTGTCGGTTTTAAGGGATATTGATCATGATTTGGGACAAAAAAAGCCTATGTTGCGTTTATTACAAGGGGACGTAGGAAGTGGTAAGACCATTGTGGCGCTCTTCACATTGCTCAGGGCAGTGGAAAATGAATCTCAAGGAGCTTTATTGGTTCCAACGGATATTGTGTCTCGCCAGCATTTTAAAAATTTAAAATTATACTGCGAACCTTTGGGTATTCGCGTGGCATTGCTGACTGCCCAAGAAAAAGGAAAAGAACGCCAACAAATTTTACAAAATTTGAAAGACGGTTCTATTGATATTATTGTTGGTACCCATGCTTTAATCCAAGAGCATGTGGAATTTCAAAAACTCACCGTTGTTGTCATTGATGAGCAACACCGTTTTGGTGTCAAACAACGATTGTTATTAACACAAAAAGGGCACGCAATGCCCCATGTGTTGTCCATGACGGCAACCCCTATACCGCGTACCTTATATTTAGCTCATTCTTCTCATATGGATATGAGTCAAATTTTAAATAAGCCAAAAGGTAGGGGCGAGATCAAAACAACTGCGTCTTCTATGGATCAAATTGATCAATTAAAAAATTCTTTGATATCACAAATACAATCGGGGCGACAGGTATATTGGGTGTGTGCTGCCATTGAAGAATCTAAAAACAATGTATTAACGCCCGCGATGGAGCGTTATGACGATCTTAAAACAACCATGCCAGACATTCGCATTGGTTTATTACACGGCCAGATGAAGGGGGCTGACAAAGACGATGTGATGACAAAATTTCAAGAAGGGCACATTGACCTGTTGGTATCCACAACGGTGATTGAGGTGGGGGTTGATGTGGCTAACGCGTCCATTATGGTGATTGAAAACGCCAATCGTTTTGGTTTGGCGCAGCTTCATCAATTACGTGGACGTGTGGGACGCGGAGAGCATGATTCTTTTTGTGTGCTTTTATACGGGAAAGAGCTCAGTTTCATTGCTAAAAAACGTTTAAAAATTTTATGCTCTACCAATAATGGTTTTGAAATTGCGGATATGGATTTGAAACTGAGGGGAGGAGGTTTGTTACTTGGAACAGAACAAAGCGGTGTTCCAAAATTTCGCCTATGTCAAATGATTAATGATGACGAAGATTTAACGAGCTATCTAGAGGATTTATTTGATCGTGCTTTTCGTGTATGTCAAACGACCCCTGCATCCCATTTAAAAGTATTAGAAAAAGTTTTTAATACGAAGGATACGCATTTTTACAAAAGGTCTGGATAAATAATAAAAAATACATTACACTATATTTATTCTAAAAGATGTCTTCATATGATTAAACGCGTATTATGTGTTGTCAGCGGAATTTTTATTATTCTATCACTGCTGATGTCACCACAAGGACTACCAGCTCATGCAAAAAAAATGCAAAACATTGATCAATTGGGTTATGCAAAAGAGGCATTTCAAAG
This sequence comes from Alphaproteobacteria bacterium, assembly GCA_023259685.1. Classification (GTDB taxonomy): domain Bacteria; phylum Pseudomonadota; class Alphaproteobacteria; order JALRGP01; family JALRGP01; genus JALRGP01. The sequence goes on from JALRGP010000003.1 coordinate 18,710, forward strand.
AATTTCTTTTGAAAAGATCAATGCTCAAGGGGATGTGTTAAGATTGTCAGCCGACAGCGCTCAGTTGAATCAAAAGAATATGGTTGTTCAATCTCCTACCGTTAAGTTCAAAAATTTCAAACTCACATCAAAGCAAGCCAATATTGATCCCAATGGACATGCTATTGACTTGGTCAATGATGTACGTCTTACAAATAGCGATGATCATATCAATTTAATATCTAATCATCTTCATTATAATCACAAAACGGGATACATCAATGGATCTGAGGGAATCAGCGGATCTATTGATGAGGCTCATATTGCTGCAGATCATGTCAAGTACGATCCTAGGTCCAAAACCTTAAAATTAACGGGAAATGTTTGTATCTCTTCAAAATTATAAAAAATTTCTATAAGACAGGTGAATATTAAGGATTTATCAGTCAATTTTAATACGGAAAATTATAAAAATTCATTCGAATTCTTCCTTTGTTTTGTTCTGAAAAATATCCTTTTTAATTTAAAATTTTATTTAAATATTTGCTATAATAATTATATAATGCCGTGACTAAAAGATTGTTTGAGTATCTTTAAAAACGTATCGCCATCTTTTTCTCATATTTTAATGATGCTATGCGTCTTTGGCGTTATCGTTTTTTTTATATTATTTTTTGTACTTTTATTTTCTCTAGATAAGAAAATCATTCCATCTGGTCATGTTCCAGAGGATAAGAACTCAAAAAAATTACCTGAATTGCCACCATTACTGGGGAAATTTGGTCAATTATTGGCCAAAAAAGGTTATTTAAAAATTGCAGATCTAGGAATGTCATTTTTAAAAGTTTTGGATTATTTAGAACAAGTTATTGGTGTTGGGCGTCAATACATGGTCCCTTGGTATATGTTGATGGGAAAATCGGATAGCGGGAAAACCAGCTTATTAAAATCATTGAATTTACCCCAACCAGCCGGACAAGGAAATTTTTATGGAGCCCACCAAGATCCTCCGTGTAAGTGGTGGTTTTTTTCCCGTGGTATTGTGATGGATTTAAAAGGAGATTTTTTTTGTCAAAATTCGGACCACTTTTTACATACATTATTGGTATTACTCAGTCGTTATAGAAGTGCCAGGCCTATTAACGGCATTATTTTAACAGTGAATGCTAAAGATTTTTACGGTAAAGATAAAATTAGCCATGACGAGATTTGCCAAGACGCCAATGATATGGCTAAACGACTGCTGATGATTCAACGATCACTCAATTTACAATTACCCGTGTATGTGATGTTAACCCATTGTGATGTCATACCCGGATTTGAAACAATGATCAGTGCTCTTCCCCCTCATAATCAAAATAATATGTTTGGTTGGTCATCGCCTTATCGTGTGCAACATGTTTTTACCCAATCGTGGGTAGATGAGGCTTTTGATAGTATACTCTCTGTTTTAGATGACCTACGCTTAGAAATTTTTGCGAAAAATGGATTTGTCCATCACGCGGATGCCTTGTTTGTGTTACCTCAAGAATTTATGACACTAAGGTCGTCTTTAACCTTATTTCTAACACACGTTTTTCAGTCGGATGTTTACCAAAACCCACCCATGTTTCGAGGGTTATATTGTACCGCTCAACAATCCATGGATCATCAAGTATCGGTGGAATACCTGTCTCACGAAGTACTGCCCACCGTTTATCAAGGAAATCATCATATTAAATTGATTCAAGATGTATTTGAAAAAAAAATTTTCAGTGAATCTCATTTATGTTTCCCTCAACATCGTAAAATTATTGGCATTAACAAAGGTATGAATGCTCTTAAAATTGCCACATGTTCTTTGGGTGTTCTGGGCATAGGGCTCAGCATGTATTCATATACATCTCTTGCCAAAAAAAAAAGAAATATTTTACCCGTTATGGATAAAACGATGAATGTATTAAATATTATTAAAAATAATTCTGAAAGCCACACATCATTGTTTTCGACTTATGCTCAAGAAACCTTCCAAGCCATCGAACGCATTGATCATTTAAATTTTTTTTCTATTTTTATGCCGCCCTCATGGTTCAGCTCCTTATCCAAAGATATTACAAAAATTTTTAACACATCTTATCAACATACCATCATTGAAGCTATTCGTTTTAAGTTGACGGAAAAATTAAAAAATTTGACGTTTCTAGACATTAAAGAACTCAGGGATTTAAATAATTTTAAAGACATTGTCATTCCTTTGAAATCACCCACATACGTAGATTTAAAAAAATTTATTGATGATTTTTTGATTTTATCAGAAAGAATTAATCAATTTAATACTATTAAGGGATCATTAGATGGCAAAGATTTTGAAGATTTGGTTCATTATACATTTCAAGCAACGTTACCGCCTTCATTTTTTCAAAAATATGAGAGTTTTCGACGTTTTTTAATGATCATGGATATCATGCCCATTGATATATCCGCTTATCAACAACAAGCAAAAAAAACATTATCAATTTTATATAAAAATTTTTTAGACAGTCTATTTAATCCCAAGTATTATTTGGGATTTTCTTATTGGATGAATATTTTTTTTGATCGTAATATTAATTTTAAAAACCTTAGGCACCTATCAAAAGGTATTGAAAGTAATTTACATATCTTGCAAAAACCAGGAAAATCATGGATTGATCAAGAACGATTTTTACAAAATACGGAATTTGATGAATTGATGAAAAATATAGAGAAATTAAAATTTTTTGGACCAACAGCTGTTCGTTATTTAATGGAAAAAACCCAAATTTCTTTTTCATATTTTAAAACAATGATGATGGATTTTTCTAAAAAAATTCAACCTTCTCCTCAATATCCATCTGCATTTGTATTTGAGATGGAAAAAATCTTAACACCATTATTTAAAGAAAAATTTATGGATGTTGTCAGTGATGATTATCAATTTAAAACAGATATTACTGATAGACAATTTATCGATTGGAACCAGGTAGAGCTTCAAGATACATTCAAAATGATTGAATCGTTTGAACATTATAAAAACCAAACAATTCCTAAGCTCCCTCAATTTTTTCAAAATTCTTTAAATAAAATCATTCAATTGAGTCTTGAAAAGAATATTATTAAATCTTTATCTTTGGCTCAAGATATCATTGAGCTGCCTAAATATATGTCAGATGTCAATATGAGTGAGAAAATTTTAAAAATGAAAATGGGAGAATTTAAAAAAGCATCCCATGAATTTTTAAAAATTTTAGATTTACTTAGCGAAGAAAATGTTGGTGAATCGTTTATACAATTGCAAAAATTATTGGCAAAAGCATGTGTATTTTTGCTAGAAAGAACTGATATTTTATTAACGGATTTTAAACCTTACGTATCTCAAACAGATACGCTATCATTTTGGTCAGGCGATAAAAATTTAATTTATGATGCGTATGGCCTCGAAAATTTCGATGAGTTAAAAAATTATTTATCTATTCAAAGGGATTATGTGCAAAATTTGGCTATTGATTATGCAAAACCGGTATTAGATATTTTAAAGCATCCATTATTCAAAGCAGAAGTCAGAGCGCACCTTGTATTGGTTAAAAAATGGCAACGCATTGTTCAACAGGTTGAACTTTATCAACAAAAATCACCCCAAAACAATATTACATCTTTAGAAAAATTTATGACAAAAGTGAATAACGTGACCCTAGACAACGTATTGACGGAGATCAAGCCTATGGCAATGAACGAGCAATCATTAGACATTTTTTCTTTACAACAAAAAAATATTTCTGATCAATTATTAGCTCGTGCACAATCAATTTTAAAAAAGAAAGGAGAGGAAAACTATAAAAAAATTGAAAAATTCTTTAATGATTATTTGAAAGGGCGTTTTCCTTTTGCGCCCAAAGATACGATTAAAAATGAAAACCTTAAAGAAGTTGATCTTGATATGGTTCAAGAATTTTTTAAAATTTATGATGATTGTGGAGGCAGCCCTGAAAAAATTTTAAAATCTTCCGATAAAACACCAGCATTAACATTTTTACAAAAAATTGAAAAAGTTAAAGATTTTTTGGAGGTTTTTTTGCAAGAAGAAGATCCAAAATTTGCAATTGAAATTGATTTTCGAACCAATAAACAAAATGAAAAAAATGGGAAATTCTTGGTGGATTATGCATTTGAAGTATCTGATGAAAAAATTTTACAAAAGACAGATTCCAAACGTTTTGTTTTTTGGATGATGGATAGAGACGTCAGTTTTTCATTTAGGTTTCCAAAATCTCCAGATTTGGAAGAAGGGCAAACGGCACCCCCGATGCCAAAACCAATATTGAAAAAAAATGCAGAATATACAATTAACAAAGACACGGTGACATTTTCCCATAAAGGAAAATGGTCTTTAATTAAAATGTTGTATGATTTTTCTTTGAGCTTAGATAAAAAAAATATGACATTAAAATTTAATTTCCCATTTTTATCTTTAAAGGGAGAAGAAGAATCATTAACGGTTTACAATGATATTCGTATTTTTTATCTGAAAGGTAAGAAAAAAATCCCAACATTATTATCATGTCCTGTGTTTCCAGATTCATTATCATCTGAAGATTAAGGTCAGTGATTGTCATAAATTTTGCTTGAGTCATCATTTGTATGGCGATTTTTAAAAAATTAACTTTTTATTAATTTTTTTATGTGATATTTTTTCAATAGACGAGAAATGTTGAATCATCACTTGTAAACAACAAACATAAGGATATCTTCAGGGGTGTCTCATTAAAATTTTCGTAAAATTTGCTCAAGTTTGTCATCATCCGCCGTGAGAACTTTTCTGATTGTTTTGAACGCCGTATTATCGTTGTACGTTGTTTTATATTGTTTAATCAAATTTAAGGCAAATCGTCTAATCAATGATTCATTTTGAATAACATTTTTATCCCAAAGAAAAAGAATTTGATCGTCCTCTTTGAAAATAACATCCAAAATCCAATGGAGATTATTTTGTGTTCCCCAATGGGCTTCTCTCACACTGTTTAAAATTACTTTGGGATCAGGCTCAAGGTTTGAGATAAAGTAGCGCACATCTTTTGTGTGGTTATCACCTTTGGTTTGTATCGTTTCAACCATGGCTAAAGATTTAAGTCCCTTCCACTTTTTTAAATCAGGAACCCAAGATATATCATCCGTGACTGAACATTTCATGAGACAATGATCTATTTTCGATTTATTTTTTACTTCATATGTTTCTCTTTTATTTAAAACATCATTAAAATAAAGAGCAGTCTCATGATAAAGTGTTGGATGATTTTCCTTTAAACTCAAAACATAATCAGCTTTTTTTGATAAGATTTTTTCTGAGATTGCCTTCTGACACCCTATGGCATCAATGGTGATAATCTGATTTCTCAGATGTAAGATATCTAACAACTTTGGAATGGCTGTGATATCATTAGACTTG
>JALRGP010000040.1 GCA_023259685.1 Alphaproteobacteria bacterium
AACAAAGACCGACGTGATAAGCGGCGGTCTTTGGAATTGATGGTTACTTCTTTTTCTTTTTAGCTTTAGCGGGTTTCTTTGCCTTTTTAGCTTTCTTAGTTTGTTTTGCTTTGGAAGCTTTCTTTTTCTTAGAAGTTTTTTTCTTTTTAATTGCTTTCTTTTTTTTCTTTGATTTTTTTCTCGTTTGTTGACCTCCTGAATTATCATCGCTACTATCTGGTGAATCGTTGGTATTGGTATCTGTTGTATCTGCACTGCTATCATCCGCCGATGATTGATCATCAGACTTATCCGTTGATTCATTTTCCAAATTTTCGGGTGTCTTTTTTTTCTTTTCTTTGATTTTGGATGCGATAAATTCTTCTGCTTGTTTAGCGCCTTTCCATGCCGTAGATAATCCTTTTTCAATATCTGACATCTTTAATTTCTTGGCTTTTTGTATGCCGTCACAAATAGCCACTTTTCCAAGATTTGGCATCCAACTTGGTTGAGATGCAACACAAGCAGCCATTTCAGCTGCATCTTTTACTTGAGATGCAACACCAGCAGCCATTGCAGCTGCATCTTTTGCGTTTGAAAGCAGGCCTCCTCCGCCTCCACCTCCTAAGCTTCGCAGTTTTCCAAGTTTAGAACCTGATCCTTTTTTTTTAGACGCTCCTGATAAAAAACTGGATTTTTTACCCTTTGCGTAGGATTCTGATATTGTTAACTGTACTGCCATTGTTAAAAAAATGACAATAAAGGCTTTTAACCATTTTTTATATATCATTGTCGATAACGATTATTTAATTTCCCTCATCTACCATTAACACAAAAAAATATTAATAAAATATTAATAAAATTCTTTAATTTTTAAAATTTTTATAATTTTATTTATTCATAAAAAATTAACTTTTGGTTGTTAATATAATAGCAGAATCGAGTAAAAAGTATTTGTTATGAATGATACGTATTCCAATTTTTATCCACAAGATAATCTTTTAAAAATAAGGTTATCCAACCATAGCAATGATGGTTTTTTTAAAGGAAAAATGTTGATATCAACGCCGTCATTAAAAAATGCACAAAAAAAAATTGATGAAGTTGTCTTGGTTTGTGTTCATGATGTTGAAGGGATTGTGGGCATTACAATTAATAAAGCGTTTCCAAATTTTTCTTTGCGTGATTTGGAAAAACACCTTGATTTTCCAACGTTTTCTCATTCATTTTGCCATCAAAAAATACATTGCGGCGGACCAGACAATATTCAAAAAGGCCTCATTATCCATTCATCAGATTATCAAACCCCACTGACACAAGTGATCAATGAATCCATTAATTTATCCTCAAATGTTGGAATTTTAGATGATATTCATCATCAAAGAGGGCCATCAAATTTTATTGTTTGTTTAGGATATCATCAATGGAGTCAACAACATTTAGAAAAAGCAATTCTTGATAATCGATGGACCTTATGTGATGCTCATGGTCATTTGATTTTCGACCACCCAACGCCTCAAATATGGGAAAAATCATTAGAACATATTGGTTTGAACAGTCAACATTTAATTCATGAATGTGGTTATGCTTAGATAGGCGACATGATTTTGGGTGTAAATGAAAAAATTTTAACTATCCAAAAACTACTGAGTAACGCGGGTAGTAACGGTATTGTTTTTTGATCAAGCGGCTTGTATAATGCAGATATCATTGCGCATATACAAAAGTAATATGGCAAATGAATCAAAGGCATGTGCAAAGACAAACACAGTAAGATCCAGCTATCTCCTTCTTTCATGTAATGTCGTAAAATGAAAAAAATCACGAAACTGACAATCAGAAATGTATTGACATGATAAGGCGGGATCAAACACGTCAAGAAAAATACACATGCAAGTCTTAAAGAAATACTATAAAAGAAAACGTCTTGAATACATAATATATAGCTTTGGTAAAACTTTATAATCTCAATGAAGATTTGCAAAATTCTACCAATTCTATCATTTGTAATGCATTCAAACGTGGATCACATGCGCTTTGAAAATGATCCATATGATCGAGTATGATCCCTTTTGTTTCATCTAGGCATTCTGTAATATGATCATATCCAGATGCTTCACAATGAATTCCATTCGGGGTCAAATCAAAGGCTTTTAAAATATCAAAAAATGCATGAGTTTCTTCGATGATTTTAGAAAAATAACGTGTTTTCATACCATTGGGTAATTTTTCAGTATTGCCATGCATGGGATCGCAAATCCATAAAACATGTTCATTCTTAAGGGCTTTTAGTAATTTTGGTAACTGCTCTTTGATCATTGATTGCCCAAGGCGTAGAATTAAGCTTAAGCGACCTTTAATCTGATAAGGATTTAATAAACGAATCAATGATTTAATTTCTTCAATGTCAGCCTTAGGTCCAATCTTAATACCAATGGGATTGGCAATCGATGCTGCAAACTTAACATGCCCTAAATGTATTTGACGAGTTCGCTCACCCACCCATAAAAAATGGGATGATGTTGCAAAATCATGACCATTTTTATGACGTATCATAGCCCTTTCAAATGGTAATAAATAGGCTTCATGACCTGTGAAAAATGAATCCCCCAACTTTAATTTGTTTAAATGAAAAGGAATATCTTTTAAAACTTTTTCACTGTGTTCATATCCTTTTAACATACGGTATGGATCTGGTGTTCTGTCATGTATATTTTGGCCGTTAATAATATCACCAAAAAAACTGGTCACCGTTTGACCATTGATGACTTCGGTTGGAGTGGACCGGGGTTTTGCGTATTGGCCGGCAATACGTCCAATAATAGTACATTTTTGATTAAAGATTTCAAAAAATTTTTCAAATAATTCACACATAACCTGTGTATGTCGTGGAGGAGATGAAAAAATTTCAGCACAATCTCCAGCGTGGATAATAAATTGATTTTTCTGTAAATTTTTAAAAAGCGTTCTTACATGATCAATAGAAACCAAGTTTTTTTTATATTCAAGTTTCTTAATAACCTCAATTAATTGTAAAGTTGAAGAATAAACTGGCCCTTGGGCAACAGGATCATCAGTATAATGATCCATTTGAAGACAAGGTGATAACGTCAAAATGACCTCCTTTCATGAGATTATTCAACGGTTACTGATTTGGCTAAATTTCGTGGTTGGTCAACATCTTGTCCTTTTAAATTTGCTACACCAAAAGCTAACATTTGCATAATCATCACTGTTAAAAATGGTTGAAATATCGCATCGCAATCAGGAAGACGATATATATGTTGCGGATAAGGATTAATACTGTCAATCTTAGAATGATGGTCTGTCACTAAAATAACTTTGCCGCCTCTTGCCAAAATTTCTTGGACATTTGACAATGTTTTAGGCAAACAATCGTTGGACGGAGCAATAACAACCGCATAAAGTGATTCATCGATCAAAGCAATAGGTCCATGTTTTAATTCACCGGCAGGATAGCCTTGCGCATTAATATAGGACAATTCTTTTAATTTTAAAGCCCCTTCAAATGCAATGGGTGTATTCATTCCACGTGCCATGTAGATGACATCCTTTGATTGAATCAATGGGTTGCATAATTTCATTATGTCATCAAATTGATCCAAGACACAATTCATATGCTTTGGTATATTTAAAAATTTTTTAATTTTCAATTCTCTGTCACTCGGTTCAATTTTTTTAAATACCAAGGCGAGTAAAACGGTTATTTGTGCAGAAAATGCTTTAGTCGATGCAACACTGACCTCAGTTCCGGCTAAGGTTTGAATATAAAAATCACTACGACGCATTAAAGAGCTTTCCAACACATTAACAATACCCAGAGTTGGAATATTTTGGCTTTTTAATAAATCCAAAGACGCAAGGGTATCAATCGTTTCTCCGGATTGAGAAATCAAAATAGCTAAATCTGTATCACCTAAATATGGCTGTCTATATCGAAATTCCGATGCAATCTCTACGTCAACTCCCATGTGTCCGTAAGCTTCCATCCAATATTGACATAACAATCCTGCGTAGTAAGATGTGCCGCATGCCACGATTTTAATGCGTTTAGCTGACATTAAAATGGATTCTAAGCGAGCGTCTAATTTAATATCACTTTCATCATCGTTTAAAAGACTGGAAAACGTATCATGGACCACTTGAGGTTGCTCGAAGATTTCCTTTAACATATAATGGGAGTATCCTAACTTATCACTGTGTAAATTGAGGTGGGAAATATTTTTAAAGGGGCGTTCTATAGGTTGCCCGTGCTCATCCAAAACAACAACCTTGTGATCATCAATAATAATCATATCTTTGTCTTCTAAATAACACACATGATTACTCCACAAAGACAAGGCAATTGCATCAGATGCAATGAAGGAACCATGCTCCGACACAGAAAAAGCCAAGGGGCTGCCATGCCTTGCCCCAATCATCAAAGATGGACGATCCTTGAATACGGCCACGATAGAAAAGGTTCCTTCTAATTGATTTAATGTTTTTTGTACAGCGATGTGATGTTCATTCCCTAATCTTAAATAATAATCAATGAGATGGGCAATAACTTCGGTATCCGTATCTGTTGTGCATTGGTAGCCTTGATCTTGTACCAATTTTTTTAAATAGCGATGATTTTCAATAATACCATTATGAACGATTGCAACACGCCCAGATTCATGAGGGTGGGCATTATCAATGGTAACACCACCATGGGTTGCCCAACGTGTGTGACCAATAGCGATGGCTCCACTGAGAGGGGCAGATCTTAATTCATTTTTAAGAGATTCTAATTTTCCAACAGCGCGTACTTTTTGAAAATTTTGATTATTGATTGTTAATACGCCAGCAGAATCATATCCTCGGTATTCTAGGCGTGACAGTCCTTCTATAACATCTGGAACTGCATTTCCAGTTTTAAGTAAAATTCCAACGACACCGCACATATTAAAAAATTATAATGAATATATATTATAGTATTGCAAAATTTGAATCCAAATAATATTTCAAATGATTTCATTCACTATTCCGCTATCATAAAATTATGTTGTTTCAAATCATTATGTTATATTGAAATTAATTAATGGTATCTTAATAACTATTTGTTAAGCTACTTTCAAAGGAATCGTTATGGCTTCAACCGCAGAAATGTTTGCAAAAAACGTGTCATTTTCTGCTTTTTCAAAAGCAGAAGACCTTAAAAAGCGTATCATATTCAGTTTGCTTGTATTGATTGTGTACCGTCTTGGAACGTATATTCCTTTACCGGGCGTTGATCCTCAAGCTGTTCAAAAATTTATTTCTCAAAATTCTGGTGGAATTTTAGGAATTTTGGAAATGTTTTCGGGTGGTGCGATTGCACGTATGACTATTTTTGCACTGAGCATTATGCCCTACATTTCATCCAGCATCATTGTTCAATTGATGACAACAGTGTCCCCACAACTTGAGGCACTCAAGAAAGAAGGGGGGGCTGGAAAAAAGAAAATCAATCAATACACACGGTATGGAACGGTCTTATTGGCGTCAATCCAAGCTTTTGGAATTGCTGTTGGTCTTGAAAAGATTGGGGCATCCATGGATCCAGGGTTTTTATTTCGTTTTTCAACCATCGTATCATTGACAGGTGGTACATTGTTTATCATGTGGTTGGGTGAGCAAATTACCAGTCGTGGCATTGGTAATGGCACATCCTTGATTATTTATTCTGGTATCGTTGCTAATCTTCCTCAAGCCTTGATCAAAACTTTTGAGATGGGCCGTCAACAAATTTTATCAACGGGAATGTTGATCACCATTGTTGTGGGTGTTGTATTGGTGTTTGCCTATGTTGTGTTGATGGAGCGTGCTCAAAGGCGTATTCCTATTCAATATCCAAAACGTCAGACGGCAATGAATATGCCTGCCACCAGTCAATCAACCCATTTACCATTAAAGTTGAACAGTGCTGGTGTTATTCCGCCAATTTTTGCATCGTCTTTATTACTGTTACCACAAACCATTGTTGGCTTTGCTGGTGGTAGCGATCCGGATTCTATTTTGGGTGGGATTGCCAAATTTTTGTCACACGGGCATCCTATATATATGTTGTTATATGCAGGGCTTATTATTTTCTTTTCTTTTTTCTATACAGCACTTGTATTTGATCCAAAAGAAACAGCAGAAAACTTAAGAAAATCTGGAAGTTATATTCCAGGTGTGAGACCGGGACAAAGTACGGCTGATTATTTTGATTTTGTTCTCACCAGGCTGACGGTGGTTGGTGCGCTTTATTTGGTGTCGATTTGTTTGATTCCGGAATTAATCCTCAGCCGTGTATCATTACCCTTTTTCTTAGGTGGTACTAGTTTGTTGATTGTTGTCAGTGTGACGATGGACACGATTTCTCAGGTTCAATCACATTTGATGGCGCATCAATACCAAGGACTGATGAAGAAAGCTCAAAAGAAAAAAAGATAACAGATGATGGATTTTGTATTATTGGGACCTCCGGGTTGTGGAAAAGGCACGCAAGCCATTATATTTAAAAATAAATATGGTTTCTTTCATATGTCCGCCGGAGATATGTTAAGGGACGTGGTAAAATCGGGGTCAAAAATTGGACAAGAAATTGGTGAGATTATTGATCGCGGTGATATCGTGAAGGATGCTTTGATTTCCTCAATGGTTGGAGATGCTATTCGAAAAATATCACCCGAGCAAGCTGTATTTTTTGATGGTTATCCTCGCTCCATCAGGCAAGCAGAGGATTTGGATTTAATGTTGAGCGTCTTAAACCGAGAGATATCTAAAGTTTTTTATTTTGATATGACGGAACAAGGGTTGATCGAGCGTATTCAAGGGCGCATGATTTGCCCTAAATGCAAGGCCGTTTATCATGAAAAATTCTATCCACCAAAGGCTGATGGCTCTTGTCAATGTTGTGGACATCCATCATTGTTGAAGAGAAATGATGATGATGTTACAATATTGAAGAAACGCTTACATGTGTTTGAAGAAAACACACGGCCCATTGTAGAGTACTACAAACAGCAGGGACGATTGGTTGTTGTTCAATCCAATCAGCCCATCGAAAACGTAACAATAGAGCTTGAAAGTTTTATAGCTCTTACAAAAAATTAAAGGAGAAAAAAAGTGGCGCGTATAGCAGGTGTAAACATTCCTACACAAAAAAAAATCTTTATAGGACTTCGTTCAATTTTTGGTGTTGGTCCTAAGGTTGCTGATGATATTTTAAAACACACAGGAATTGATCCTCATAAAAGAGTTCATCAATTGACTGATCAAGAAATTTTAAAAATTCGTGAGGTCATTGATGCACATTTCAAAGTTGAAGGTGATTTACGTCGTGACATCAGTATGAATATCAAACGACTGACAGATCTTGGTTGTTATCGTGGTCTTCGCCATAGAAAAGGCCTTCCTGTTCGTGGTCAAAGAACCCACACCAATGCCAGAACACGCAAAGGAAAAGCAGTTCCTATTGCTGGCAAAAAGAAAGTTACTAAATAAAAGGAGATCATAATGGTTGAAAAAGGAACAGCTCGTATTAAGAGAAAGGAACGTAAAAATATTGCATCTGGTAAAGCAATGATCCAGGCAACATTTAATAATACAATTGTGACCATCACAGATGATCATGGGAATGTTTTGTCTTGGTCAACGTCAGGAGCCAATGGATTTAAGGGATCAAGAAAATCCACACCTTATGCTGCACAAATTGCGGCGGAAGAAGCGGCTAAAAAAGCGATGGAACATGGTTTAAAAACGATTGGCGTTTTTGTTAAAGGTCCTGGATCTGGTCGTGAAACAGCTTTGAGAGCTCTTCATGCCGCAGGTTTATCCATTACCTTCATCAAAGATGTGACTCCCATTCCTCATAATGGTTGTCGCCCTCCTAAACGTCGTCGTGTCTAATTTAAACAGAGAGAAATAACCGTGAGCATTACAAAATCTTTAATTAAACCATCCCGAATTCATACAAACTATTTGTCACAAAATATGAGAGAAGCTGAAGTCATCATCGAACCTTTGGAAAGAGGTATGGGTGTGACTCTTGGAACCGCTTTGCGTCGTATTATGTTGTCATCTATTCCTGGTGCCGCCATTACATCAATTAAAATTGAGGGGGTCGTCCATGAATATGCAACGGTCGTCGGTGTCAAGGAAGATGTATCTGAAATCATTTTAAACTTGAAGAATTTATGTCTTCGTATGCATTCTGATTTACCTAAAAAAATCAGACTGTCTAGCCAACGTCCTGGTCCTTTATTGGCCCAAGACATTGATTGTCCTTCGGGCGTTGAGGTGTTGGATCCAAACTATGTGATTTGCACATTGGATGAAGGTGCGTCATTTAACATGGAAATGACTGTTGAAGTTGGACGTGGTTACGTCCCAGCTCAAGACCATGATTATGAAGAAAGGCCCATTGGTCTTATTCCTATTGATTCTATTTTTTCTCCTGTGCGTCGTGTTGTGTCAAAAGTCGAGCCAGCACGTGTTGGACAACGTAGTGATTATGACAAATTGATTTTGTTCGTTGAAACAAATGGATCATTAAAACCAGACGAGGCCTTGAACTATGCGGCAACCATTATCCAAGATCAAGTCCAAGAATTCGTTGGTATTTCTGATTTTGATGTGAGATCAAAACGTGATTCCCAATCAGATGTCGCCTTTAGCCCCAATATGC
>JALRGP010000041.1 GCA_023259685.1 Alphaproteobacteria bacterium
AATAGACAGTTTATTGTCAAGTTCGGTTGACAAACACGTATTTTTAGATTGATCGATTAAAATGCCGTTATCTTCCATAAGCAATACGGTGCTGTCAGGTGTGAGAAGATTATTTTTAAAATCAATAAAAAACTCCGGATCGACATCCATGCACAGAATACCCCATAGATTATTTTGAATCAGATCATTTTCTGTTTTAAAAAATGGCATTGCTAAAGAAATGCCATTTTTGTTTGTGGAGAAGCAATATGGAGATGACCAGCACATGCGTTGTTTTTCTTGGCCAAGAGCATACCATGGGCGCGTTCTGCCGTCAAAAACAACAAAATCCTTAGGAGCCTCTTCTTTCAATAAAATATTTGCCTCAACGTCGAGATAATAGACCACTTCTTTTTTTTTATCAAAATCAATATGACGAACTGTAAAACCTGTTTTTTCAGGAATTATTTTTTTTGAATCAGTGAGTAATTTTTTTTCAAATTCACGAGAAATCCATAAAGTTTCTCCAGTATGTGCTGTCAAAATTAAAGACCTTATATGATTGTGTTCTTTCATAACAATTAACAATAATTTGTGCGTTAATGCATTGCCAAAATTATTATTTGGTAAAAACATTGTGATACTTTGAAAAATATTAGAAAAAGATTCCAAATTTTTAATTTTCGATTCGATGGATGATTGAGCAAATTCGGTGAGATTTTTCATATCAGATTCTGCGGATTTCAATGATTCCTTTTTGATAATTGTTTGCGTGTATGTTGAAAGAAAGATTGAGGATGATACAAATAACACTAAAAAAAAAGAGAGCATCATTGGCAGCAACGAAAACCCTCGACATTTTTTGACCATCATTCCACTGAATACGTGTTTTTTTTATATATGCAAAATATATACCATCCTTAATAGTAGATTTTTTTTATTGTACAAAGCAGAATTTAGATTTTTTTATTAACTTGTCTTGCGCGACCAAAAGCAAGGCCTCCTTCGGGCACGTCTTCCGTAATAACGGATCCAGCAGCAATTTTACAATGACTTTTTAGATGGATGGGAGCAATAATTGTTGAATTTGCACCAATAAAACATTCATCACCAATGACTGTTGGGTGTTTATGGACCCCGTCGTAATTACACGTAATTGTACCTGCACCAATATTTGTATATTGACCAATTGTCGCATCGCCAATATAAGATAGATGTTTAATTTTTGCGTTATTTTTTAATACTGATTTCTTAATCTCAACAAAATTTCCTACATGTACGTGGTCATGAAGATGACTGTGGCCTTTAATGTGCGCAAAGGGGCCTATTTTTGCTAATGATCCAATGACGGTATCTTCAATATGAGTATGAGGAAATATCTCGGTATTATCGCCGACAACAACTCCTTTTCCAAAGGTCACAAAAGGATGAACAATTGTATTTTTGCCAAATTGCGTATCAAAAGCCAAGGATACGTGATCGCTTGCAAAATAAACTCCTTTGTCTTGCCAATGGCGTCTTAACCGCCTTTGCATCATAGACTCCACGTCTGATAAATCATTTAATGTGTTGACGCCTGTAAATTCTGATGGTTCTCCCGCAATATAAGGAACATCGTTCAGCACATCTGTCAGATAATACTCTCCTGTGATAGAAGATGGTTCCTGATTAAATAAGGATAACAAACGTCCTCTTGATAAAACCATTACTCCAGAATTGACCAAAGTAATGTGTTTTTCTTGATCTGTGGCGTCTTTGTACTCAACAACTTTTAAAATTATATTTTTGTTGGTTACAAGCCTTCCATAAGGCTCATGGGGTTTGCAATCAAAAGCAAATACACACTCATCATGTTGGGTGATCAATTTTTCAATAGATTTTATAGTTAAAAGAGGTGCATCTCCGCATAAAATCAATACTCTTGTCACATAAGACGGCAAATGAGACAGGGCGATTTTGACGGCGTCTCCGGTTCCTTTGGGGGTTGATTGGACACATACCGATACATCTTTGAAAACCTCATGAGCTTTTAATTCCTGGGAAGAGACCACAACAACGTCTTTTGAAAAGTGCGTGGCAACATCCAAAACCCACGACACCAAAGGTTTTTTACATACAGGATGTAAGACCTTTGGCATATCGCATTTCATCCGTGTACCGCGACCCGCGGCCAAAACAATAACCCCTAACATGTCAGATAAACTTTTCTACCCACTTGACGATATCATCTTTGGAACGAACGCCAACGATCTGATCTTTCAAATGTCCATCTTTGAACAAAATGAGTGTTGGAATAGACGATACGCCATAGGTCCCGGCCGTATAAGGGTCTTCTTCAATATTCATTTTGAAAAATTGGGCTTTGTGACCTACCGTATCTGCGGCCTGCTCAAAAATGGGCCCCAGCATTCGACATGGGCCACACCAAGGTGCCCAAAAATCAATCACAGATACGCCAGGATGGTTGATGACTTTTTCAGAGAAGTCTTGATCTTTTAACTCTTGCATGAACAATTCAAATTTTTTCGATCTTTTTACAATTATAAGAAATTCTTGTTCTCTCAACAAATAATTTCAATAAATGGGATTTAAATAAATTTCATCATCTTAATGTAGACACGAGAGTCAAATGTCTTTCAATAAAAACAGCAATTTTCATTTTGAACCAGAAATCAGGGTGTTTAAAGCTTTTACCTCTCTATTTTATGAGGAATTTTAGCCAAAATGAAAACTACTGCAATAAACAAGTGCGATCAAAAGTGGGAGAAAGAATTTTTTTTACCTTACTTTTTCTGACTACATATAAAAATCTTCAACAAACTTGACAGCGTCCGTCATTGACATAATGTGTCTATCACCCGTGTGTCGAATTTTAATTTCAACCAGATTTTCTTGAATTCTGTCCCCAATAATAATTTGCAATGGTAGCCCAATTAAATCCATTGTTGAAAATTTTTTTCCAATTCCCTCATCGGTGTCATCATACAAACATGATAAATGATGATCCAACAAATGATGATAAAGTTCATCAGCTTTAACCTTGTGATCTTCTTTTAAATTGATGAGTCCCACTTGGAATGGTGTGACTTCTTTTGGCCAAATAATACCTTGAGCATCATGGCTAGATTCAATAATGGCACCCAATAACCTGGTCACACCAATTCCATAGGAACCCATTTGAGGATGAATAGGTTCTCCTTTAGAATTAACCGTTATCATATTCATGGATTTTGTATATTTATCACCAAAATAAAATATATGCCCCACCTCAATTCCACGGCGTGATTTTAAACGTTCCTTTGGAATGGAGCATTGATAAGGATCATGTTGATCATCAGCCACGGCGTAAAGTTGTGTTAATTTTTCCATTGTCATATCTTGGGGTTGTAATTCATGAAAGGCTTCGTCATAGTACAACTCACTTTCTCCCGTATCAGCCAAAACATGAAATTCATGACTAAGATCTCCGCCAATGGGGCCTGGATCTGCTTTTAAAGGAATGACGTTCAGTCCCATCATTTTAAAAATATCTAAATATGCGTTAAACATTTTTTCATATGTATGTCTTGCACCTTGCTCAGTTTCATCAAAAGAATACGCATCCTTCATCAAGAATTCACGGCCACGCATCACACCAAAACGAGGACGAATTTCGTCTCTAAATTTCCAGTGTATTTGATATAAAATCTTTGGTAACTGCCTGTAGCTTTTAATGTAAGCTCTGGCAATGTCAGTGACAACCTCTTCGTGGGTTGGCCCATAAACTAACGGCCGATCATGACGATCCTCAAACTTTAACATTTCTTTACCGTAATCACCATAACGACCACTTTCAATCCACAGTGACGCTGGTTGAATCGTCGGCATGGTTATCCTTTGACAACCAATTTTGTTTAATCCTGTTTCAATAATATGGTCTAGTTTTTGAATGACACGCTGAGCCAATGGTAGATAACTGTAAATACCTGAGGTATTTTGATAAATCATTCCAGCGCGAATCATCAAACGATGTGATACAATTTGAGCATCTTGAGGATTATTTTTTGAAACTGGTAATAAAAATGACGATAATCGCATAAATGAATACACTTTGCCAATGATTCTTATTCTAGCTTAAAAAAAATATGGTGCTGAAATTTTATGTTCATCAGGGTGTAATTAAAAGTGGGGAGGAAGAAAAATATCTTCAAAAACAGATGATTTTTTTTGTATTAATGTAAGAGATAAGGGATTTAAATATGCCCTGATTTTTGGTTCAAAATGAAAATTTCTGAGAAAAGTGAGGGGTTGTCTAATTTTACATTTAAGACATAATATAATAAAGACATTTTTAGAAAATTTTTATGTATTTAGATCGTAAATACGTTGATTTTTCAACTAAAAATAGACACAATGGAATAAAGATTTTCACTTAAAACTGCTATGACTCAACAATCCAAACCGTTTGAAATTCGCCACCAATACGTCAAAGATGTATCATTCGAAAACTATTGTTTTTGGACTTGGGCTGATGAGGCTCCGGATGTAGATATAAAAATTGACAATGCGATTCACAAAATCAATGATGATCATTTCAATATTTCTCTTCAAATAAAAATCAATGCGACTGTTCAAGAAAAAACAGCTTTTATTTTAGATGTGTTGTATGAAAATATTGTTTTTGTGAATCAAGAGGTTCCTGATCATGAGAAGCAAGTATTATTGTGCATTCATGCTCCAACGCTGCTCTTTCCTTTTGCAAGACAATTGATTGCAGATATTACAATGCATGGTGGAATTCCCCCAATTGTGTTGGCTCCTGTCGATTTTGCGTCGGCTTTTATGGAATCTCAAGAAGAAAAAAATTCTCAACCATCAGGTTTGATTCACTAGACCTATAACAGGGTGCACCAGTTGTTTGTAAAAAACATAACACATGAAATAAAGAGGTATCATCAATAGATAGTCCTCTTTTTCATTTTTTGACGTGCATCATTAACATGGTGAAATGTGTTTAAAATTTTATAAGCTGTTTTGTTGCAAAATTTGACACAAGTAATCTAATTTTTCCCAATCATCAAATTCCAATGTTAAATAAACTTTCTGTTTTTTGATAGACAAATTAGATTGCACCTTTAGATAGGTTGAGATTTTATCCGATAAAATTGTCATATCTTGCTCAATTTCTGAAGGCGTATCTTCAATCATGAGAGCGGATTTTTTTTTATGTTGTTTTGAAATTTTCTCAACGTCACGCACTGACAATGATTGTTCAATAATTTGTTTAGCCAATTCTGATGCATTCTCAAGTCCCAGTAATGATCTAGCGTGTCCTGCAGATAGATCGCCTTTTTGTACTAACAATTTAACATCTTCCGGCAACATCATCAATCTAAGAGAATTCGCAACGTAGCTACGACTTTTGCCTAAAGATTTTGAGATTTGTTCTTGCGTTTTTTGATGTGCATTCATCAAACGATCGATGGATTCAGCTTCTTCAATAGGATTTAAATTTTCTCGTTGTAGATTTTCAATCAGTCCAATTTCAAGAGCCTCATCATCATTACAATCCAAGATAATAATAGGAACTTCACCTAGGCCAATATGTTTTGCCGCACGATACCTGCGCTCTCCTGCAATAATTTCATAATGATGTTCACCAATGGAGCGCACTAAAATGGGTTGCAGTATTCCTTTTTCTTTGATTGAAGCAATTAAATCTTTCAATGCAGCATCATCAAAATGACGACGAGGTTGCAGAGGATTTGGTTTTAATTGATTGATATTAATAGAAGTTAATTGATGATGATTCGTATCATCTTCACCCAAAAGCGCGGCGAGTCCTTTTCCTAAAGCCATTATTTTTAGATTGTTGTATTATTCATTATCATAACATTTTTGAATTAATTGTGTAGAGGCTTTAAAAGCCAAGGAATACGCGCTAAATTGAATTAAATGAACTAGAAAATTCAATCAAATAAAAGAAATTTCTGGACATTATTTTAAAGATGTTGAAGATCCAAAGTCTTTAAGAAACCAGCATCATTCGTTGATGACTTTCATTGGCACAACATGATTAGGGGTGCGATTAAAAGTGGGGGTAGAATGGGTGAATATCATAAAAAAGTTAACAAATAGTTAATAAAGTATGGATCAATTGTTATTTTCTAAAAAAATAACAATTGATTTCTAATTTGAAAAAATAATACAATTAAGAATGACTTTCTAAGCCACTTTTAATCGTACCCATAGCTAAAGTAAATATGTTATTCTTTTGAAAAGTATGCAATGGTTGCGATGTTATGTTGACCCTCAAAAAAAATATGCTTTCTTTGTCAATTTTAAATCAACGAAATGTACAAACGATTATTCTTGTGACGAGCTATTTAGCCTTTGCCCAATTTTTACCTTTGTCGTGCCATCGTTTTTTATACAGCACCAGTATTTTATTAAAGGATATGTTGGTGTTTATGATGCCCATCACGGTATGTTTTTTTATTAGTTATACAATGTCATCATTCCAAAAAAAAGCCTTGGTATTTATTACCGTTTTATTGGCTTTTGAATTTATGTCAAATTTCTTCAGTGTGTGGTTTGGCTATACTTGCGGCCATATCACACAACATTTGATAGACCCCTTAAAGGTTTATACAGATACGACGTCAACACTTTCACCTTTGTTTAAATTGCCATTTCAAAAGCCGGCCTATTGGACGCCTGATAAGGGTGTGATTGTCGGTGTTATCTTGGGTTTTTTACCTCTCCAACGTTTTTTAAACCCAGGCAAAAAGATTGTTGAAATTATTTTAAGTCGTTTTTTTGCCCGTCTCATCCCATTATTTATTTTGGGGTTTGTGGCCAATATGTATTGTTCCAAAATGCTGGCCCATATTATTCACCACTATGGAACGTTGGTCATATTTTTATTAGCATTCCTTGCGTTGTACATTGTAATGATCTTTATCATTGGATCCGGTTTTTGTTTAAAAAAAACCATCAAATCTATTCAAAATTTATTACCGGCGGGAAGTGTCGCGGTGACATCCTGTTGTTCGTTGTCAACAATGCCTCTGACCATTCAAGGCACGTCTAAAAATTTAGATGATCCAGAGCTGGCCAAAGCTTTAATACCTGCTACCACAAATGTCCAACAAATTGGAGATTGTATTGTTAACAGTTTTTTATGTTTTTTAATTTGTTCTAATTTTATTGCCATCCCGTCCGCATTTGTATGGTTCAAATTTAGTGTGGTTTTTGCCCTTGCACGTTTTACAACAACGGGGGTGCTGGGAGGGGCCATTTTTTTAATGATTCCAATTTATGAATCCTATTTAGGCTTTACACCAGAAATGGTAGCCTTGATCCTTGCATTAAATGTTGTTTTAGACCCCATTGTCACGGCGTCTAATGTCATGGCAAATGGGGGTCTTTGTCGCGTATTTGAACGATTTTTAAAAAAATTTATATGATTTTAGATTATTTATTTCCCATTCGATGTGCCATTTGCAAAGACTATACAACACAAGAAGGCGTATGTCCCGATTGTTTTAATCAATTGGATATTCACGCAATTGATGTTAAAGTTGGAGATATGTCAGGAATCAGTGCCATGTTATATCATCATGACGTTGCAAAACGTATGATTTTGAATTTTAAACATGGAGATCAACCGCATTTGGCAAAAATTTTGAGTCGTTTTTTATATCAAGTGGGACAAAGAATTTTAAAAGACATGGATGTTATTATTCCCGTTCCTTTACATCCTTTAAGGTTATTAAAACGACATTATAACCAAGCGGGCCTTTTGGCCAAACAGGTGTCAAAATTATCAGGTAAACCTTTGTTAGATTGCGTCAAAAGAGTTAAACATACGCGTATGCAAGGGAAAGATAAAAAAGATGAACGTTTTTTCAATGTCAAAGATGCTTTTGCGATGAAAAAACATACTGATTTAACGTTTAAAAAATGTGTGTTAATTGATGATGTGGTGACCAGCGGTGCCACTTTGCTTGCCATGTCTCATGTCCTTAGCCAAACAAAAGTCCAAAGGATTACTTTTTTAACCTTAGCAACCGCTATGTAAAAAAAAAATCACAAAACAGCTTTTTTTTAATAATTTATTAACTATTTTTAGTTTTAATCATAATTGTAAGAAACTAAAACGTTTAAAAATCATGACAAAAACACGTACTCTCTACCTCACAATTACTACATCAATGTTAGCCGTTAATACATCTAATGTCAATGCAGCATGGTGGGATAGTATTACCCAAGGATACAACGCCGCAACCCAATGGGTTGGAAATACAGCAACAACGGTTTATAATGCTACTGCTCCTGTTGTTACTCAGGTTGGTGACCACATTGTAAAAGGGCTTAAAGATGGCATTGGAAATGCAGCAACAACGGTTTATAATGCTGCTGTTCCTGCTGTTACTCAGGTTGGTAACCACATTACTCAGGTTGGTAACCACATTGTACAAGGACTGAAAGATGGCATTGGAAATGCAGCAACAACGGTTTATAATGCTGCTGCTCCTGCTGTTACTCAGGCTGGTGACCACATTCTACAAGGGCTGAAAGATGGCATTGGAAATGCAGCAACAACGGCTTATAATGCTGCTGCTCCTGCTGTTACTCAGCTTGGTAACCACATTGTACAAGGGCTTAAAAGGGGTGTCGATGGCCTTGGAAATGCAGCAAC
>JALRGP010000042.1 GCA_023259685.1 Alphaproteobacteria bacterium
TGTTTGGTGTTTAAGTGAATGGAAAGATTGGATTAATAATAAAGATTTAGGTCCCATTGCTTTTCAATTCGGCACACGCCCCTTAGTCACGCAAGAAAGCCCTATTTCTATTGCATGGAAACACAAATTATTAACGTTGAAGCCGGGGGACGTGAAATTAAATAAATTCAGCCCCACTGGATTTTATTCATCGGCCGTTGAAAATGATTTTTTAAAAGAGCTATACGCACGTTCGGATCGTCAAGTTTATTTTTCAACAATTAAAACAGATGATTGTCCTTTGTCATTGCCATTTGGGCAACGTGGGCGCGAGGTTTTTGTATCTGTGGCTGATATGGATAAAATTCAGCAATGGGAAAAAGAAGGTTTTTCACATATGATGAAAACCCCTAGCCATACACTTATCTTTGTGGACAGGGAAAAATATGATGACATTTTGAAAGACCAACGAGATTGTATGGGGTGCTTATCTCATTGTGTATTTAGTAATTTTGCACAAAATGAATCAGGGTCGACAGGACAAATCCCAGATCCAAGATCATTTTGTATTCAAAAAACCTTACAAGATATCGGCCATCATGGTGATATCGATCATAATTTGATGTTTGCAGGGCATAATGCCTATCGTTTTGCGAGTGACCCTTTTTATAAAAATGGTTTTATACCGACGGTTCATCAATTATTTGACCATCTTGTGAAAAACATTTAAAACAAATATGATAAAGTGGTGGCAACGTTAACACTTGACTATATAATCCCATCGTTTAATCTAATTTTTCATTTATATCTTTTATTTGCTACAATTTTATTGTTGGTTCCAATTTGTTTTTAATTTGTTACGTTTTGTTTTATCTTGTGCCGTTGGTTTTGCTTGTTGCAGTTATAGCGCACCTAAAATTTCTAAAATTCAATCTTGTCGTGATTTAAAAACCGCATTAGAGGCGGCATATCAAAACAACGGGTCTATTTTGGAAGCGCGTCAAAATGTTTTAGCTAATCATGATAAAATCACCCAGTATTTGGCTGGATTCAAACCGACCGTGACGTTTAACGCTGGTCTTCAAAAAAGCTATAATTCCATTTCTAATACAGAAGCTGGTAATTCTCCAAATTCAAACAATCAATCAACTGGTGGTGAGCAAACGCAACGAACTTATGGTGTGCGTGGAGAATACAATATTTTTGAAGGCGGCCGTACCATTCATGGATTTAAAGCACAAGATACGCAAATCAGATCACTTTGGGCAGATTTACAAAGCAAAGAACAAAATGTGTTGCTTGAAGTTATTAAATCATATTTAGATATTTTGTATTATCAAGGTGTGTGCAAAGCCTATAGAGCGGCGTTGGATCAATATAAACGCGCTTACGACAGTGCTTTTGAAAAACATAAGGTTGGAGAGGAAGCCCTCACCCAGGTTAAAAATGCTGAAGCCGAATACAACAATGCTTTGTCTATTCTTCATCAAAATGAACAACAATTGATTCAATCTCAAAATAATTTTTATCAATTAACGGGGTTAGAAGCCCAAGATCTGCAATCGGTTGATTTTCCAAACGTTCAAAATATGCAAAATATTGAGCGTCTCTTTGAAAAAGCCAAAGACAAAAATCCAAATATTTTAAACGTCATTTTGCAACATAAAAGTGCCCAATATGAAAAACGCACAGCCGAAGGATCTATGTTGCCGCGAGCCGATTTGTTTGTACAAGTCAATCGTTCCGAATCACCGTCACGTCAAGATGGAAAGGCTGATGATCCTAAAAACCAAAATTCTTTCCCTGGTGGACAGTTATTTACAAATCTTTTTCAGACACAAACGCAATTTGGTATTAATGTGAAATGGACATTATATGATGGGGGGATTGCTCGGTCCCAAAGACGCTTAGCTCATGAAAAATCTATGTTATCTCGCGTTACACTTAACAAAATTTTCCAACAACTTCGCCAAAATATCCGTGATGGTGTCAGTGCAATCAAGATTTATAAAGATAATATTGAGGTTCAAAAAGCACAAATCGACGCACGAAAAGTTGCGCTGGAAGCCACGATCCAAGAACAAAATGCAGGAACAAAAGTGGTCTTGGATGTTTTATTTGCTCAAAAATTTTTATTGGACGCCGAACGAGGATATCAAGAAGCATTACGGTCCTATTTCGTTGCTTATTACACATTATTGTCTATTGTTGGAGATTTGACCCCAACCTATTTGAAATTAGGAATTCGCGAATTTAGTCCACTTGATCACTATGAACAAGCTAAAAAACGTTTGTAATCAGGTTTTCTTGAAATAAATTTTTGATATCAGCTACTTTAAAATATTCTCGTAGTAGCTGATATTTTTGTGTGAAAAAATTTTTTCTTAAACCTACACTTTAATGAGGTTTAAATTTAGATCCCCAAAATGCCTGTGCCTTTGTATGGTTAGATTTTAAAAGATTGACGACATTTTTAGAATGCTCCATCGTTTTTTTAATGTGGCTTTCCATATGGTTAGAACAATTTTGCACGTGTGATGATCCTTGATCTGCGGTTCCATGATGAACAGACATCATTTTTCCAATCATTGCGGTTGTGCTTTCCATGACTTCACTAAGATATTGCATTTGCATATCTTGAACTTTTTTCATAAAATCACTCATCATCTTGGTTGTTTGACAAATGCTTTCCACCTGATCATGATAGGTTGGCATTTGTCCAAAGGGATTAAAGGTTTTTTTACCTTTTGAATTTTTTTGATCCATGGGTCAAACAATTCTTTACTTACTCTCATTTATAAGAATAAGCATATAATTATGAATAAATAGTTAATTTTTAAAAAAATAAAAATTGATTTCTAATTTAAAAAATAATCGTAACGACCAAGGTTTACCTACCTTAAAAATTTTTATTTTAGCCGGAATCATCAACAAATCTTAGAGAAATGAACGTCAATAGCTCCGTCCAATTCTTAAAAATCACGGATAGATGTGATGGTACAGAATAAAAGCCTTACATAAGAGTTCATGAATCTGTGCATCGGAGCAATACCAAGATTCTCATCAAAACATACGCTTGGAAAGAACTCTAATGTAAGCGTTTTATGGTAATAAAATTATTCACCCTTAATAATGTGCAGCAATACAACCGGCTTTTTATTTAATTGTGTTTTAAAATAGCCACGAATATTTCTAAATAATTGGTGATCTAAGTCCGACCATTTATTTTTAAGACTTTGAGATGTTTGCTGAACAATTCTTTGAATGCCAATCAAAGCATTTTTTGTTTCATCTCCTTCTTGGGTGATACCTTTAAGCATAATACGTGCTTGGCCTTTAAGATTGCCTTTTTGATCATACACGATTGCTACACTGACAACACCATTGATAGAAGCATTGACACGATCTTTAACAATCAAGCCGTCTAAAGGAATCATCCGTTTACCATCGTATCCAAGGCGACCAACCGGAACCTCGTCAATAATATGAGGATTCAACAGATCAATCAAGGTACCATTTTTAGGAACCACAATATTTTTGATACCGCATTCTTTTCCAAATTTTCCATGTTCCTTTAGATGTTTGTGCTCTCCATGAACAGGGATAAGGGTTTGGGGCTTGACCCATTCATACATTTGTTTAAGCTCATCACGGGAAGGATGTCCAGATACGTGAATGTCTTCTTCATGGCTGGTGATTGTTGTGATATCCCGTAAAGCCAATGCATTTTGAAGGGCTGTAATGGCTTTTTCATTTCCCGGAATCACACGGGATGAGAATAACACCACATCCCCTTCGTCCAAAAAGATGGTTGGATGTTGGCGAAAGGCAATTCGTGTGAGTGCGGATCTTGGCTCCCCTTGAGATCCCGTCATAATCATCAAGACCTTGTCTCTTGGTAACGACATGGCTGTTTTATCGTCAACAATATCAGGTAAATCTTTTAAATAACCCACTGCTTGTGCTGCATCCACCATTTTTTGCATGGAACGCCCTAGCAAGCATACTTTTCGTCCATAATGTTTTGCGGCCATCATGATCGTTTGAATGCGGGCGATATTTGATGCAAAGCAACATACAGCAATGCGCGTTCTCGTGTATCGACCAACAACCTCCATTAATTCGGTGCGAACGTGGTCTTCTGATCCTGACACGCCTTCTGTAAATACATTGGTCGAATCACATACCATAGCCAACACATTGTCTTTGCCAATTTCTTTTAAACGTTTTTTGTTGGTTGGTTCTCCAACAAGGGGTGTGGGGTCAATTTTCCAATCACCGGTGTGAAAAACTTTACCAAGAGGCGTTGACACCAAAATGGCATTCGGTTCAGGAATAGAGTGGGTCAGTGTCACGTATTCCAATTCAAAGTCGCCAACTTTAAAACGGCCTTCTAAAGGAATTTCAATAATAGGCACATCTTTTCCAAAAGAAAATTCTGCCAATTTCCCTTTTAATATTTTGGCGGTAAAAGGAGTCGCATAAACCGGAGATTGAAGACGTTGCCATAAATAAGGAACGGCTCCCAAATGATCTTCGTGCGCGTGGGTGAGGACAATACCTTTTAATAAATCTTTATGCTTCACAATAAAAGATGGGTCTGGGGAAATGATGTCAATACCAAATCGATCAGAAAAAGTAACCCCAAGGTCAACCATTAGCCATTGTTTGTTATAACCGTATAAATTTAAATTCATACCTATTTCCCCTGATCCTCCGAGGGGTAAAAACCAAAATTGATTTTGAGATGGAATCATATCAAAATTTTAAAACCAAAAACTTAACTTATATTTTAGGAGAATATGTGTGCAATGGGCAAATTTTTAGGATCAAAACTTACAACCCGACGATGTTTTGATCACATAAAAAATTCCCGCTAGAATGAGGGAAATCTAGAAAAAAACATACAAACATGAGATTGCTCACAGGTGGTATTGCCCATATTACTGCCAGGGGTGTCTCATTAAAATTTTCGTAAAACTTAGTATAATTCAATTAGTGCAAACGCGTATTATCAACATAAATGGACTTAACAGATCATGAAACAAAAATTGTCACATTGATTGATGGGGTGAACGATATAGAAGATTCAAGGGAATTCTGGAGATTAGATCATACATTAGCCGAAATTTTAGATGCCATGGGATGTCAAAAGACAATAGCAGGAAAAATCTTATGAAAAAAAGCAGATTATGTTTTGAGTTTAAAGGAAAATCATCCAACGTTTTATCGTGAAACAGCTCTTTATTTTAATGATGCTTTAAATAAAAGAGAAACCTATGAAGTTAATAAAGTATGAATAAATAGTTAATTTTCTAAAAAAAATAAAAATTGATTTCTAATTTAAAAAATAATATGATAAAAAAATAATTGCCCCCCACTTTTAATCACACCCGTACAAAATACTCTATTAGCTTTTTAAAATTGGGGTTGTTATTCTAAAAAAAATAACTATGCTTGATTGCATGAAACAAGATACATTTCAACGTCTCTTTAAACACTATTTATTGACTTATAAATCTCAGTTTTTTGTGGCTATTTTTTGCATGATTATATCATCTCTTGCAACCGCAGCTTTGCCTTATTTAATCAAACCACTATTTGACCGTGTTCTTTTCAACATGGATATGAATTTTTTGGTTATGTTTTGTTTTGTGATTTTTATAACTTTTTTGCTCAAAGGAATTGGGGGATATGGTGAAAATGTGATTTTAAGCGACGTAGGACAACGTATCATCATTGATATTCAACTAGATTTATTTAAAAAAATATTAAATGGAGATTTTTTAAATAAAAGCTCTGGTGATCTTGTGTGTTATTTTACGTCTAATGTCACCATTCTAAGGGGAGCACTCACAAATACAATTATTGGTATTGGAAGAGATTTTTTTACGTTGTTTTTTTTAATTGCACTGATGTTTTATAGGGATTTCACGTTGTCATGTGGAACTTTTATTGTCTTTCCCATAGCTATCATCCCAATTTTAAAACTATCAAGAAAAATGAAAAAAATATTTTACAATAATCAAAATGAAATGGGAGAAATGAGCAGCTCTTTGATTCAAATTTTCCAAAATATTCGCATCGTCAAATCTTTCGTTCAAGAAAATGATGAGTATCAACATGCAAAATCACAAATGTTGGGATTTTTGGATACTTTTAAAAAAAGTGCTCATATGCGATCTCTATCCAGCCCCATTATTGAAGTCATTGGAGCGCTGGGCATCGTTGGTGTGATTGCATATGGCGGACACCAAATTCTTCACCACCAAAAAACACCTGGGGATTTTATTTCTTTTATCACAGCCATGATTTTTGCTTATGATCCATTAAAACGATTATCTAATTTAAATTCGTCATTACAAGAGGGGCTTGTGGCTACAAAACGTATTTTTGAATTAATGGATATGCCAGATATGATCCAAAATCCATCAACACCACTTGCTTTACCAACGACGGTCAAGGGGCGCGTGAGCTTTGTGAATGTCACATTTGGTTATGGTAAAAAAATTTTATTTAAAAATTTATCATTTCATGTGGAGCCGGGAGAAAAAATTGCCTTTGTCGGCCCCAGTGGTGCAGGAAAATCAACCCTTATCAACCTTATCTGTCGTTTTATTGACCCTTGGTCTGGGGAAGTGTGTCTGGATAACTTAAATATAAAAAATTTAGATTTGTCTGCTCTTCGAAGTGAAATATCCCTTGTGAGCCAAGAAATTGGATTATTCAATCGTACAATTTTTGACAATATATCTTATGGGTGCCCTGATGTAACCTTGGATCAAGTGAAAGCAGCAGCACACAAAGCGGGAGCCCATAGGTTTATTGATACATTAGAGAATGGATATGATACCATTATTGGAGAGCACGGGTCCAAATTATCAGGAGGCCAACGTCAACGCTTGGCCATCGCAAGAGCTCTTCTTAAAAACGCTCCCATTTTGTTATTAGATGAGGCAACGTCTTCCTTAGATACCCAATCAGAACAAGCAATCCAAGAGACCCTTGAAACAATGATGAATGACAAAACAACCATCATTGTCGCGCATCGTTTGTCAACCGTGAAACATTGTGACCGCATTTATGTGTTGGACCACGGTATGATCCAAGAACAAGGAAACCACCAAACTCTTTTGTCTAAAGAAGGTCTATATTACCGTTTATTCCATGGACTTTCGTCGTAAAATTTGTGTTACAATACAAAAAAAATTATTATTTACCAATCACGTTGATGCAAAAAAATATCATTTATACCGTATGCGTTGTTGTGTTGATCGGACTATCGTACAGAACCGTGAGAAACTTCATTTTAGAGTATAAAGAAACAATATTAATCCGCAAACTATTATTGATTGGATCAAAAAACATCACTTGTCCGTGTATGAAATCAAAAAACATAGTGGCGACATTAAGAAAATTGATACTGAAGATCTTTTGAATAAAAGGTTTGCTGATTTATTAATGATTCCTGAATAATAATTATCTTTAAGACATCGTAACTACCAAGACTTTAAAATTATTTCTGATTCTTATAGATATAGGTGGAAAAGATTTAGTTTAAGATTTAACCTCATTGCTGCTATTTGCAACTTTGAGCGTACATGATGGGTTTTGCGTATATGTCAGATCATCTTTTTGAGAAATTTGCTTTTTAAAAAGTTTTCGATCTATGATACATCATACAAGTAGTGATAAATACTTCTCAAATGTTTTGTATTTTTTTGTTATTTAAAATAGTTTTTATATTTTAATTTGGATAATTTTTATGTTTAAATTTATTGCTGTTATATTAGCCTTGCCATTGACTATTTATTCAATGGAGCCCTCGTACACTCATACATTTCAAAAATATTTGGAAGAAAAAAATTTTTTACCTACATTTGTTGAAATGTTCACAAAGGAATTGGAATATGAATCAAAGCTTGCTCCACCATCATTTTTTGCATCAGCATCAGAATCTTTATTCAAAGACCGCATGTGCCATATTCACTCATTGGTTTATTTTTTAAATATCATGTCCTCACGTCTGGAGGTGGGCATTCGAACAACAACAGCATCTGCCCTCAATGAATCATTAGGGATCAGTGCAAAAATAGAATCAAATTATCAACCATTTATCGATAGAATTAAATGTGCAGACAAAAAAACAGATGATTTTTTTAAAAGAATTGTAGATAAGTTCCAAAAAAAAGATACTGACTTAAATATTGAAGACATTATTCATGCTTGGTCAATTCAAAAGGCTTGTCAAAAAATTCTTCAAGATCCTCGAAATCTCATGAGAACAATTCATAATTTACATTGTTTTTACTTAAATACAATGTATAAAAAATTAAATGTTCCTGAAAAAAGCATCAAAGAATCAGCTATTTCTTATGAGTTGCAAGCGCAAAAAATTAATTTAAAAATCC
This sequence comes from Alphaproteobacteria bacterium, assembly GCA_023259685.1. GTDB lineage: Bacteria > Pseudomonadota > Alphaproteobacteria > JALRGP01 > JALRGP01 > JALRGP01. The sequence continues at coordinate 8,391 of JALRGP010000042.1, forward strand.
CCATCATGCGTTATTTTGATAGTGGTATATTTTTTACAGAGATGGTCCGTAAAAATCAAATCCCCATTGAAATTGTGTTAATGGAATTAAAACTTGAAAAGGATAAGGTTTACCTGAAAAATTTAAATCAACTACGATCGGCTAAAGCCGATAGTGTGGTAAACGCTTGTAAAGCAGATTCAAAGCGTAAACGCTTTAAAACTCTGAAATTTTAAAATCATCTTTTTTATGAT